>NZ_LR877185.1:3518984-3818984 GCF_903995135.1 Pseudoalteromonas sp. 3J6
ATCAGCGGAATATGCTTTTTAGCAGTTTCTTCATTGCCATCTCCGCGCACCAGCAATTGCACTTTAATTTGTACAATTCTATCGCGACTCGCCCCTGGAACATTAAATATAAAAGGTCTTGGCATAGCAACATATAGTGCACTGCCTACCGTTGCCGAGGAGCTTGATGGTTCAGCAGCCACTTCACCACTGGCGGCATCATCTGTTAAAGTTTCTACGGGCTCATCATCACCCGACAGTAAAAAGTAACCAGCTACACCGCCAACAATAACTAATACAGCGGCTATAATTATAATGAGTTTGCTTTTATTTTTACTGACTTCTTCTATTTCTAAATTAGTATCTTCAGCCATTGTATTTCCTTTATTCGCAAAGGTATTTGCTTGTTTTAACTATTATAATAGCAGGACTTAGGCATAGTAATCTATTGATGATGACGTTTGTTGTCCAGAACTATGTGTTTGCTTATCTGGTTGCTCACTATTTGTCTCATCTGAAGAGCTATTATTAGCCATTTGACCTTGTGGCTGACCTTCTTGTTGCTCGTTTTGTTCTGGAGATGAACCACCATAAGAAATGCTGCTTTCACCTAGTTCTAAACCTTGTTGCATTAATAATTCTCTAAGCCTAGGTAATGATTGCTCTAGCGCTTCTTTGGCTTGCTGATTTTGCACTACAAAGTTTATTTGTGCTTGCTCCGCATCACTTCGAATACGAATTTGCATACTGCCCATTTCAGGTGGATCTAAACGAATTTCAGCTTCTTTGTTATTAATGCTTAACATTGAAGTAACGCGCTCTTGTAGCATTTTTGCGGCATCACTTTTAATAATATTTAATGCCTGTAAGGTGGCAGGATCAATGCTCACCTGTTTAGCTTGCGCAGTGCTTTGTAACTGCCCAGCCTGTAAACTTTGCGCTTCAATAATAGCTTGCTCGTAGCCTAAAGTATCGTATTTAGCGATAGTATTAAGCGACGATTTATCGAATATATTAATGATTTGAGAAAAAATCTGTGCAGCACGCGGTGGCATTTGTTCTGCGTTAGTGGCGCGCATACTCTCTTTTTGTAGTACATCAAGCTGTTTAGTAAGCTCCTCAGGCGTTTCGGCTATCGATTTAGAGCTTTCTGATTTTAGCTCAGGTTTTACATTAGCCGACTCTGTACCTTGTTGTGTTTTGGGTGTAACGCCTGCTATCAACGTATTATTAGCAAACAACGGCTTATCTTTGGCACTAGACAAAGTGTCTGCGTTGATAGCAGTTTCTAAATCACTGATAACCCCTTTTAATAAGGTAAGTTCTTTAGTAGGTATAGGCTCGCTTTTAATGTATCCCTGCAACTGATTAAGCAATGCCTGTTTTTCTGGGGTCGTTAGCGTACTTATTTGTGCATTAATGGCTTGTTGAGGAGTTTGCGGTTTCTCGCTTTCGCTAACATACTTACTGAGTAACTGCTTTAAATCCGCTACATTGTCTTTATTAATGGGCTTGCTCATCGCATCTAGCTCAGTAGCAAGTTCACCTTGTTGTGAAGGCGTTAAATTTGCTAAGAGTTTATCAGCTTTTATTGCATTATCATCTTTTGATAACAACGCCAAAACAGACGCATCTATCGATGCTTTAGTGCCTGTAGAATCAGTCGGCTTATCTGATGGTTTTGCAACCGCTTGCTCATTTTTAACAGTCTCAGATTCTCCAGCTGTGGCAGCTGTCGCTATTGATTGAGTACCAAGTGATGAAGAATCAGCCGCAGTTTTGCCCGCTGACTCAGCACCTACAGCATTTTGTGCTTGTAAAATAGCTGCATCATCAACAATTTCATCACTTGGCAAATTAATAACAATAGGTGCAAGCTTATCTTCAGGCTTAATGTTTATTTTGACACCATTTTTGTCTATTAACTCTGCGCCGCCATGAGAGTTATTTTTTACTGAGGTGTCGATTACCTGTGCCGCATTAATTTGCGCCAGCATATCCTCACCGCTCAAAGGCTTCTCTTCGCTAGTTTGCTCTTTTGGATCGGATGGTTCATCTGATGGTTGTTTTTTTGGCGCCTTAACCTCTGCATTTTGTGTATCAGAAGCTTGGTTAGCAAGTGCTAGTTGGTCAAAAAAGCCAGCATCATTACTGCTATCTAATTTTGCTTTATCACTGTCTTTATTAACTAGGTATGAGTCTTGCTCAGATACCGCCAACATTGAAATATCATTCATCGCCATAAATCACCTAATAAAAGCGGCAACAGCCCACCGCACAATCCTAAAAAACATTGCTCTTATAGAACATAAGCAATTAGTATGCCTAACTTATAGTGCTTTATTTCTTTGATAAAATTGATTAGAAGAAAACTCATCTAACATTTTTTGTTCATTCTTAGCCACCAGCATATCCGCTTTTAACTGTTGCTTTTCAATTAGCTTAGCAACCGCTTTCGCTTTAACTTGTTGTTTTAACCATAACGTTTTACGCTGGCTCACGACTTGTTTTGCAGTATTAACGGTACTCGCTTGTTGGCGAGTCGCCTCTTCAATCTTAGCTATGAATGCGTGATACTGGCTAAACCCGGCACTTGATAAGCCCGACTGCCCTTTAATATGAAGTTGCTGAGTATATTCAAGTCGAAAGTCATTTAAGCCTTGAAGCTTTTGCTGATTTAGCTGCAAGTTTTGATTTGCTTGCAAGTAGCTCATGCGTAATGTTTCTTCTTTTTCATTTTCAAGCTTAAGCAGCAAATGTAGTTTATTTTTTGCCATTATGCTTGTCCTAATAATTGTGCGAGCCCTTGTAGGCCATCATCATAACTAATCACGTCACGCATGCCTTGCTGTAAAAATGCGTTCACTCTTGGCATCATGTTTATTGCCTGATCAAGCATTTGGTCACTGCCTTTTTGATAAGCACCCAAGGTGATCATATCTTTATTCTGTTGATACATAGAATATACTTGTTTAAGTACCCGAGCTTGCTGCATATGTGGCTCTGAAACCACTTGTGGCATCACTCGAGAAATAGACTTTTCTATATCAATAGCAGGGTAATGACCGCTGTCGGCTAAATCACGCGATAAAACAATATGCCCATCAAGTATGGCACGTGCGGCATCGGCTATCGGGTCTTGCATGTCATCACCTTCACTCAGTACAGTAAAAAAGGCGGTAATAGAGCCTTGTCCTTCTCCGCCATTACCAGCACGTTCCACTAATGCGGGTAATTTAGCAAATACTGAAGGCGGATAACCTTTGGTTGCAGGAGGCTCACCAACAGCCAGTGCTATTTCACGCTGTGCCATGGCATAACGCGTTACCGAGTCAAGCAGTAACAATACGTTTAGCCCTTGATCTCGAAAGTACTCTGCAATGGTGACTGCACTCTCACAGCCCTTTAATCGCATTAATGGCGAAGCATCAGCAGGCGCTGCCACAACAACTGAGCGTTTACGTCCTTCAACACCCAGTATTTCTTCAATAAATTCTTTTACTTCTCGGCCACGCTCACCGACTAAACCCACTACAATTACATCGGCTTCACTGCCTCGAGTCATCATGCCTAATAGTACAGATTTACCCACACCGGAGCCTGCAAATAAGCCCATACGCTGACCTTGGCCTACCGTAATTACTGAGTTAATAGCGCGTACTCCCACATCCATGGGTTTACTAATGGGGCGTCTTGCCAGTGGGTTTATTGCGTTTTGAGCGAATTTAAGTGTGTGTTCTGCGTTTATTTTCCCTAGCCCATCTAAAGGTCGCCCTAAACCGTCGACAACTCGGCCAAGTAAACTCATACCAACAGGTAAACCAGTGTCATTAACTTGAGGAATAACTCGGGCACCAGGAAGTACACCTGAGATATGATCATTGGGCATTAAATATAAGGTTTGATCATTAAAACCAACAATCTCGGCATCAACAAAGCCGCTCATGGTTTCAATTTTACATTGGCTGCCTACTGGAGCTCGCAGGCCTTTTGCTTCAAGTGTTAAACCAACCACACGGGTTAAAACACCCGCAACCGCAGGGGCTGGGGTTTTAATATGTTGTTGGTATTGAGATAAGCGTTCGCTTAATGAAGTATCGCTCACAGACATTGCACGCCAATAAAAAGTTAGATACCACTATTATGCAAAAAACTATCCAATGTTTCTTTGACACGAGTTTTCAAGGTCATATCTAAAGACGATAGTGTTGTCTTCACTTCACAACCGCCGCGCTCCAATGTAGGCTCTGGAATTAACTGCCAATGATTATCTTCAATAGCTTGCTCGCCATAACTGGTTTTTATAAGTGTTAGGTCTTCTGGGTGAAGATGAATTTTAACTTTCTGTTGCTCTGCATTTAGTGCATCAATGCTTTTTTTCAAGGTATGTAAGATAATATCAGGCGAAGTTTTTATCTCTTGATAAATGATTGCTTCACTGAGCATAGTAGCTAACTGGACTAACTGCTTTTCTGCTTGCTCATCCACTTTTTTAAGTGGATCAGATAAACAATCTAACAAGCTGCGTAAGTGAGTTAACTGCTCATCCATCAAAGGTTTAACCTCTTCTTGACCTTGGGTTTTACCCAGCTCAACACCTTCTTTGTAACCAGCTTCTTTTCCCTCAGTTACGCCTTTATCAAAGCCATCTATATAGCCTTGCTCATGTCCTTGCTTAAGACCTTCCTCATACGCATCTTGGCGAATGCGCTCAAGCTCCACCATAGTAAGAGAAGGTAATTCTTGTTCTTCGGGTTCTTCATCTTGCTCTTTGGCCATTTCTTTATGGTATAGCTCTGCCAATGGCGTACCAAAAGCGGTCGAACGATTGCCAAAACTTCGCTCATCTGGCGCAACATCTGGAATTGGCCAATTTTTTAATAGCTCATCAGCTTCATCAGCGTGTAACGGGCGACCTTTAGAGTTACTCATAAATTATAAGAACTCCTCACCACCGCCACCACCAAGCATAATTTCACCTGAATCTGATAGACGACGAGCTGTTGACAGTATTTCTTTTTGTGCTGCTTCTACTTCACTAATGCGCACTGGTGCCATAGCTTCTAAGTCATCAGCAAGCATTTCTGCTGCACGTTTTGACATGTTACCCAAAATCTTCTCTTTAAGCGCTTCGTCAGTGCCTTTAATGGCTTTCATCAGAACATCTTGAGGCACTTCACGTAAAATTGCTTGAATACCTCGATCCTCTACATCCATTAAGTTTTCGAAGACAAACATTAAGTCTTGAATTTGTTGCGACATTTCTTCGTCATGCTCACGGATAGAATCCATTAACTGCCCTTCAACATTGGTATCGAGGTAGTTCATAATATCTGCAGCCGCTTTTAAGCCACCCATCTTCGCAGCTTGTGCACCCGCTTGACCAGCGAATTGTTTTTCCATAATTTCGTTTAATTCTTGTAAAGCCGCTGGTTGAACTTCTTCTAAATTGGCAATACGCATGGTTAAATCTAAGCGCACTTTTTCAGGAAATTGCGCTAAAATCTCAGCAGATTGTTCCGGCTCTAAATAAGAAAGCACAATTGTTTGAATTTGCGGATGCTCATTACGAATAATATTCGCTACCTGCTTTGAGTCCATCCATTTTAATGAATCAAGCCCTTTAGCGCCTGATCCCATAACAATTTGGTCTATTAAGCTGGCAGCTTTATCTTCACCTAATGCAGCAGTAAGTGCTTTTTTGATAAAATCTTCAGACTGAAAACCTATCGTACTAAAGCTTTGAATTTGTTCGATAAACAAGTTGTGCACTGCGCTGATTTTAGCTTGCGACAAATCATCGATTGCCGCCATGGCCATACCTACCTTTTGCACTTGCTTTGGCTCTAAGTGCTTTAGGATTTGCGCTGCATCTTCTTCAGATAAACTTAGCAATAATATCGCCGCTTTATCTACACCATCGAGCTTATCAACATCAAACGCCGGTGGTAGTTGTTTTTGTTCTTGATCAGTCATCTTCTGTTAACCACGCTTTCACTACTTGTGATGATAGTTCTGGTTCATTGGCTACAAGGGCACGAACCGCTTTCAATAAGTCTTCGTCGCCATGTAGGTCTGGTAACTGTAGTGTACCATCGCTTGAGAAGCCAACTGAAGCAGAATCAAAGTCATTATTTAGCATATCTAATGTGCTGTCACCAAGGTCAACACCTGAACTAAGAGAGTCTTCATCATATTCTTCAAGTGTATTATCTGGGTAAATTAAGCGCTTAAGCATAGGCTTAACTACAGCTAAAATCAGTACAATAATAACCAGTGCACCTAATACTAAGCGCATCATTTTCATAAACCAGTCTTGTTCCCATAAAGGCAATTCGAAATCAAGCGCTGAGTCTTCACGAACAAATGGCACGGTCACTACTTCAAGTGCATCGCCACGTTGCATATCAAAGCCTACGCCACCTTGTAACAAGCGACGAATATTTGACAAAGCTTCTACCGAGCGTGGTGTCATGGTTGTTTCACCATTTTCACCAACCGTGGGTAAGTAATCGACCGCTACAGACACACTTATTCTGCGGATCACACCCGTTTGCTGACGTTTATGAGAAATAGTGGTATCAAGTTCATAGTTACGGGTAGCTTCTTTGTGAGTACGACTTGGTGAGGTTGCAGTGCCTGCACCGCCCGCCATCGCATCTTCAGGTATCGTTGAGTTAACCGGAGGCTGATTAGTAAGTGCACCAGGAATACCTACCGCTAAACCACCGATATTATTTTCTTCGAAAGTGGTTTCACTTCTTACTGCCGGTAAATCTGGGTTGTAACGTTTTTGTGTTTCTTCTACTGCACTAAAGTCCATGCTTAAATCTACTTGGGCGGTGTAATTACCTAAGCCAACGACGGGAATTAAAATGCTGTCAATTTTTTCTAGGTATTCTTGCTCACGTTTACGCTCTAGGTCGTATTCTTTACGAGAGCGTGCAGCCAAAGAGGTTTGCGAACCTGAATTTAATAAGCGACCGTTTTGATCGGTCACCGTTACGCGAGAAGGCTCTAGCCCTTGCACCGCTGAAGCAATCATATCAACTACTGAGTCAACTTCTTCGCTATCTAGTGAGCGACCACGCTTAAGCGTTAGTACTACTGTTGCTGAGGGTTTTTTCTCTCGACGAGCAAATACATTTTCTTTTGGAATAGCTAATAGTACTTTGGCGCGAGTAACGTTGTTTAGCTCTTCAATAGTACGGGCAAGCTGTTGCTCGCGACCATGTTTAAGGCGCTCACGCTCTAAGCGTTGGCTTACCCCAAACCCCATGTCTTGCATAATAATATCGCTACCTGATGTCGGCCCTTGATCTAAGCCTTCACGGGTCATCAGTAACTTAATATTTTGATACTCAGTTTCATCAACCGACACCACATTACCATCAAGTTCATAGTCAATTTTTTGCGCATCTAAAAAGTCGAGTGTTTCAATTAACTCTTGAGTTTGCATTTTACCTAATGGGCGCATATCTGGCTGACGAGCCCAGATAATCACGAAGATAGCAATAGCCAAACAAATGGCCAATGCAACAATCAGGGTAATTTGACGTAAAACATCAACACCACCTAGGGCGCTGAAATAGCCCGATTTTTGCTCTTGTTGATCTTCAGTTTCACTTTGCTCCATCATGCCATCAGCAAGTGCCAGATCTGTTGATTGATTAGATTGCGCCACAATAATTCTCCACTACCTAGTTAAACAGGCATGTTCATAATTTCTTTGTAAGATTCAACAAGCTTATTACGAACCTGTACCGTAGCTTCAAATGCCACAGAAGACTTTTGCGAGGCAATCATCGCCTCAGCAAGCGATACGCTTCTGTCGCCCATCTCAACTGCTTTTCTTTTTTGTCCTGTGTCTTGCTGAAGCTCATGCACTGTATTAAGTGCATTACTCAACATATCACCAAATTGTGCTGTAGACGTTGATTGCACTTGCGTTGGCAAGTTATTAACTTGGTTACTACGCGTGGCTTCTGAAGCCATAGATTGCATTTCTTGAAATAAAGCACTGTTTTGAATTTTCATAATTGTCTCTGATAATGCAGTAAACTCTTAAATAGAATAAAGCACAAAACATGCCAAAAATAAAACTCAATTAAAACAACATGTTGAGATATAAATTTACGTAGTCAGAGTTTTGACAGCCCTAAAATATGTTACTTAGTTTTAGGGCTGTTGAGGTTATGCAGGGAGGGAAATACCTAAATCGCGCATTTGCGCTAATTTGTAACGCAAAGTACGCGGACTTATACCTAAGGTTTCGGCTACTTCTTTACGCTTTCCTTGACAACGCGCCAAGGTTTCTAAAATTATGCGATGTTCTTTATCTTTAAGTTCATCTTTATAACTCCCCGTGTCTAGGGCGAGTAAATCATTTTTTTGCTCATCTTCGGGCATTGTTTTTTCGTCATAATAAGCGTTACTGAGATTATTTTTTATAGGCTCCGGCACTGTTGTTGTTTCAACCACAAACTGGGTTGGGGTTAAATTTTCGATAAAAATTGCATGCTCATCAATAGTACTGCCACTGCGTAAAATTAAAGCACGTTGAATAACGTTATCCAGCTCTCGAACGTTACCCGGCCAGCTATGGCTAAGTAGCTTTTGTTCGGCGCTTGTATCTAGATACGCCATTGGCTCTTTGCTTTTACTTAAGTGACGTTCAATTAAATGCTTAGCCAGTACAATAATGTCGCCAGGACGCTCACATAGAGGTCGCCACAGTAAAGGGAATACATTGAGTCGATAATATAAATCTTCGCGGAACTGATTTTCAGCAACGGCCTCTTTTAATTCGCGGTTACTGGTTGCAAGCACACGTACATCTAGCGAAATAGTTTTCCGACCGCCTAAACGCTCAACTTCGCGTTCTTGTAATACCCGCAGTAGTTTAGCTTGTAAGCCTAAATCCATTTCGGTGATTTCATCAAGTAAGATAGTCCCACCCTGTGCTTGTTCAAACTTACCAGGGCAGGCCTGAATCGCACCAGTAAACGCGCCTTTTTCGTAGCCAAACAAAGTAGCTTCAAGCATGTTTTCAGGAATAGCAGCACAGTTAATTGCTACAAATGGTTCATTGCAGCGTTTTGACTTGTCATGAATATAACGTGCCAGCACTTCTTTACCTGAGCCACTTGGCCCAAGTACCATTACACTGGCATCTGAACGAGCAACTTTACCTGCAAGTTCAAGTAATTGAATACTGCTAGGGTCGGCAACGATAGGACCGTCTGTTTCTTTTTCCTTTTCAGGTAAGTAACGGCTCACCATGTTCAATAGCACTTCTGGGGCAAATGGCTTAGCCATATAATCAATCGCGCCTAGGCGCATGGCTTCAACTGCATCATCAATTGTGGCATAGGCCGTCATCATAAGTACGGGTAAATCAGGGTGATTTAATTTAATACTGCGTAATAAGTCCAAGCCACTCATTTCGCCCATTTGTACATCACTGACCACCAGTGAAAATACATCTTTTTTTAATAACAACATGGCTTGCTCTGCACTACTGGCTGCCATGCAAGCGATGCCCGACATTTCTAGAGTATCAATTAATGCTTCACGAAGTCCGGCGTCGTCTTCTACAACTAAAATAGTGTTACTCATGTGACTCCCCTAATTTAGATGTGACACTAATAGGCAGCAACATACTAAAAATTGCTCCCCCGTGTGGGTTGTTGTTTGCCTCAACCCTTCCCTGATGCGCACTGGCTACCGAACTAACAACGGCAAGCCCTAAGCCTGTACCTTGGCTTTTAGTGGTATAAAAAGGTTCAAATATTTTCTCGCTCTGGACTAAGTCAATGCCTGGACCATTGTCACTCACGCTAATGCGTACAAAGTCAGAGTCTTGTTTGTCACGCTGGGCGCTAAGGTGAACCTGCGCGCCACTGCCAATCACTTGAATACTGTTGTGAATTAGGTTTTGAATAGCGCTTGCTAATGCGGTTTTATTACCCATAATTTCTATATCGGGTTCAGGCAAGCTCACATTTAATTCGCTATCATTGAGCGCTACCATGGCATCGGCACCGGCTTTTACTTCACTGAGTAACTGTTGCATCGACACTTGCTCAACTACCTGTTGATCACCACTTTTAGCAAATAGCAGCATGTCGTTTACTTGGGTTTCTAAATCTTTCAAGCGAGACATTAATTTTGTGTGAAAACTGCCGCGTGATGCTTCCGGTAAGCGCTTTGAGCCTAAGTTGGCAGCATACAACATAGCTGCTGATAACGGTGTGCGTACTTGATGGGCCAAAGATGCCACCATTTTACCTAACGCACTTAAACGCTGCATATGCGCGACTCGTTTTTGTAAGCGTCGGGTTTCAGTCAAATCGGTCATCAATATAAGTTGCCCAGGCTCTGGCGCAAGTGCGGTAATATCGAGTTTTATTAAGCGTCCATCTTTTAAAGACACTTCATGACCATCATCTTGATGAGGACGAAATGAGCGCTGAATAACACTAAACCACTTCTCACCCTCTAATGGTTCACCGAGCATATCGATAGCAATTTGATTCGCCTTCGCGATCATTCCTTTACCATCGAGTACAATCACGCCCGCAGGCATAGTATCAACTAAATGAGAAAGCCAACTTGCCTGTTGACGCAAATCACTCAACTCACCAACATACTCCTCTTGCAGTAAACATGGGTTATACTGGTTAGCAGAAATAAACTGGGGTTTTAGCACACTTGCAAGGGCCATAATCAACTCTCTAAAATAATGTAGACACAGTAGCCAATGCACAATATGTACCAAAATTATTTACCAGTAAATTCAATAGATTAAACCGTAAAAATACGTGTCGTAAAAATGACGCGCAAAGGAAAATGCATGAATAAAGAGATTCAGTGCCGTTGCCCATGGTTAGATACAACAAAACCTGACTATGTGGATTATCATGATCATGAATGGGGCGTCCCTGTGTATGACGATCAACTACTTTTTGAGTTTTTGACATTAGAATCGGCACAAGCGGGGCTCAGCTGGTATACCATATTAAAAAAGCGTGAGAATTATAAAAATGCCTTCGCCAACTTTGATGTACACAAAGTAGCGGCCTTTACTGAACACGATATAGAAAAATTAATGCAAAATGCGGGCATAGTTCGCAACCGCTTAAAAATTGTCGCAACAATTAATAACGCGAAATGCTTTATTGCAATTCAAGAAGAATTTGGCAGTTTTAGTGATTATCAATGGCGGTTTGTTGGTAATAAACCTCAGGTAAATGATTTAGCAACACTGGCCGACTACCCTGCAGTTACTGAGGCATCGACGTTATTTGCTAAGGATTTAAAAAAGCGTGGCTTTAAATTTTTAGGCCCAACCACAGTGTATGCTTACATGCAGGCCTGTGGAATGGTTAACGATCATAGTAATGATTGTTTTAGGAAGGAAGAAGTTATCGCGCAGTACTCATAGGTTAGTAATTAAAATAGATTTAGTTAGCCTGAACGATGCCAATTAAGTCTAGTTAAAAGCGTTACATTGTGCTGTTTTCATACTTTTTATTGATTCATTTCATAATTAATCTAACACTTATATTCTTAAATGTTCGAAAAAACTCCATTATCTTTAAAAAATTAAATGTGTTTATCTGTTAAAAACCAAGGGTCTTTCTCATATAACTCTGAGAATGCCTTGTTCATATCTTCGACAGAAATACAGCCAATTCCACCTCGACCTACCTTAGCCCTTTTATAAATACCTTTATCACTGGCATAACGGTTAAAGCGCTCGAAACTCGCCTGAGACCCCTCTATGTTTAAATCTCGAACCCATAAGGTTGATTTGCATGGAATATAGCATTTGCCATCAAACTTTTTACCATAAAATGTTTTGTCAAACCTATAAGATACATTATGTACTCTTTCAAAAAAATGTAATAACGTACTGCCTGCATCAAAGTTAATGTTAAGCACCTTAGCCTTTAATTGAACGAGTCGTGAAAAAGCGCTTCCCTCATCATAGGCATTTTCAGATACTTTATTTGTTAAGAAACTAGCATACTTTCCAATAGCAGAAACAGATACAGAAGGGTCATTGCTTCGCACTGACAATGGATTAGTCCTAATATATTCTGAGAACATACCACAGTCAGACGCTGTATCATTGACATTAAAATTCTCTCCTTTACCAAATGAATAAGTAAAGGTAGGTACCACTAAGGTACCTTGGCTTCCTAGTAAATTTAAAAAAGTACTAAGTATTAACTCTAAGGATTGCTGCTTGGAAGTAACTCCTTCCGGGTAACCTAGGTAACCAACATTACTATGACAAAAAACAGTATCACCTTTACAAATCCCTACAGATTGTAAAGCCAACTCAAAATCAGTCCTACTATAATGATAGTTTTGCAATTCATTGCACCTGTAAATCGTTTAAAATATCAACCAACCCATCAATTGAAGAGAACCTTCTATCTTCAAAATGTATCTCATTAAGCACTACATTGAAGCTTGATTCACAGAACTCTATTAACATCAGCACGTCAAATGAATCAATATAACCGGATTCAAAATAATTTAACGTTGTATCAATATTTTCCATCTGGCTTTTGGAAACAAACCACTGCACTAGCTTTTCTTTTACTAGCATTTCATTACTCTTACTCAATTGCAAAACACCTAACTGGAGCCCCATCGCCACCTTTAATTTTTAAGGGTGCGACGATAAGCGTAAATTCTTCGCTCTCAATCGAACGAATATTAATTAAATATTCAACGATAACAACACCTGCACCAAGCAGTATTTTATGGTTAGGTGCATCCTTTTCTGCCCCTCTTCCATTTAAAGGGTTGTCAGGCTGAGGGGTATCTAGGGCGATAAGCTTACACCCATTATCTACCAGCCATTGGCAAGCATCCTCAGAAAAAAAGGCATGGTCTGTGTAGTATTCATTAGTGTTTAATTTTAAATCCCAGTCAAACCTGGCAACTAGGCGAACCGGACACTGGGAACCTAAAGCTAATATCAACTCATCTTTAGTAATTTCATGTTTATCTGCAAGATTCGAAAAGTCAATAACCCGTGCAGGCCCATTTAATTGAGCTAATGGTATATTTTCAATTGTTTCACCATCAGCAATAAAGTGCCTTGGGGCATCTATGTGAGTTCCAGTGTGTGTACCTAATACAATTTTTCGCGTTTCTCTATTTTCAATTCCGTGTCGTCCTAACTGAGTTGATTCAAAAAAGGGGTGCCAATGAGCTGCAAATGTTTGCATCCCCTCTTCAAGCAACATTGTTAAATCTGTTATTTTCATTTTAATACCTCGATGAGTTCTATTATTACCCCTGAGGGAGTTTTAAATAGGAGTATATCCATCTTCTGTTCATTAACTTCAAGAGTAAATATCTCAGAAATCCAAATTACTTTATTTTTTAGTTTACTCTTAAACAGAGCTAAATCTTTTACTATAAATGCAATTGATGTAAAGCCTTGAAGATCCAGTTTTTGTTCTACAAGATCTTGTTCCGTTGAAACAAAAGAGATATCGAGGTTCCATGTTTTTACCGGTCTAGATAACCTTAGGCAATTTCCACTTTCTTTGAAACCTAGCCCACACCAAAAATCAATTTCCTTTGCAAAACAACCTGATGGTATCAAAATAGTCATCATTGAGTCACTGTAAAATAAACGATTTTGTACATTCATGTTTTTACTATGGTGATTAATAATCTCAATGTCATATGAATCACTTCGTTTAAGTAATTTAATATCATGTTTCGCAGAATAGGAAGCAAGTAAATCCTTTTTTGAATAGTTATTCTCTAACTCTTTTTCATCAAATACCGATTCATATCCTAACTCTTTAAATTTAGAGATATCTCGCTCAACAAAAGCTGAATTCCAAGTAAGATGGGAGAATCCAATAATCATATTAAGTACTTTTCGATTAGCTTTGCTTTCATTACTTTTCCCGTGACTGAAGTAGGAAAGCTTTTCAAAACAATTATTTTTTCAGGAAGAAACTCTGAAGGTAACAAGGTACCCAACCACGCCTTTATAGATTTAATATTTAAATCATGCTCTGATAAAAGAAATAATATTGGCACTTCACCCCAAAAATCATGGGGCTTTGCAACTACTGCAGCATCCATAATACCAGCATACTTCAAACTAACATCCTCTATATACCTCGAACTTATATTAATTCCACCTTTAATAATAATATCTTTTTTACGTCCAGTTATGCTTAAAACCCCTGATGATGACTTTCCAATATCACCTGTAGCAGGGCATTCTGAGTCAGCGTTTAAGTAGCCAAGCATCTCCCAAGGAGAATCAATTAGTATTTCATTCGAATCAGAAAAAGTTACATTTACAAGATCCAGACACCGACCAACTCCGTCCAAATGCCCTTCACCGACTTTCGCACAAGATATAAACAACTGCTCACTTGTGCCATAACTTTCTAAAACTTCATGTGCAAATTTATGCTCAAACTCTTTTTTTGTATTTTGCATAAGAGGCGCAGTACCGATAAATATCTTTGCTGCGCAATCACTTACCCAGCCTATAGCATCTCTATCGGTTGTCATTTTAGATGAAAGGGCTAACATTGAAGGGCTTAGCCAAATAGCATTTGCTCTATATTTAGCAAAATTCTTAAAGATAGTTGCGGCATTACTAGCCGAGAAGGTTGTACTTAAAATGACACATCCACCAGCTATTAATGGACATAAAAAAGTGTTAAGAATACCAGCCATGTAAAAACAAGGCATCACATGCAACATCTTAACTTCACAACCGATTTCATTATGTTTGTTAAACGCTTCAGCGCAAACAAGTAAGCTTTTTAAGTCGTGGCATACCGCTTTTGGTGTACCTGTAGTCCCTGAAGTAAAGGTAATAACCTGAGCATTATTCGAACTATCCTTATAGATAAAGCTATTCATTTTTTTTTCGGGTATGTATTCTTCAAATTCGCCAACATTGTTAATTACTTTGTCAGGGTTAAAGATGTCCAGCAATGTGCATTTATAACATTCATTGTAGTTAGCTGATAATGGTAAGACCTTTGCACCTAATGTGAACAATGAAACAAGAATTACAAAAAACTCCAATTTATCTTCGAGCTCTAGAGCTACTTTATCACCTTGACTTACACCAGCTTTAGTTAACTGATTCATATAAAACATTACCTGACTCTCAAAATTTAAATAAGTAATCTTTTGAGTACCTTGTATTATTGCAAAAGAGTGTTGCTCTGCTGACTTAAATAGTTCTTTTATCATAGAATTACTTGCTCATTCACGTGGTAATTTTTATAACTCGGCTTCCAATGCCCTTTTGCCTTTTGTATTTTTAACAGCTCAATTGCATGCCTTTCAACCATTTCTTCAGGTGCATTGCAAGTATCTTCTTTACAAACAGAAATAATTAAATGCCTTGGATCAACTTTATATTTTTGTGACATTTCAAAAATTATAGGCATATAACTAGAATGGAATAATGACATCCCTGATATAGTGTCAATAGATGAAAGACCATTTTTATTAATCAAAGGTTTTATGAGTTCTTCACCTAAATCCATTACTTGTATTGGATCTATTTTTCCCTCCAATCCCATACGAGCCAAGCACCCTATAATTTGTTCTGTACTTGTATTACCGGCACTACGCCCAAATCCTTGCAGCGACGAATCAATAATTTCAGCACCAGCATTGATAGCGGCAAGAGCGTTTCCCACACCTAACCCCAAATTATTATGCCCATGAAATCCAACTGTTAGACTAGGGCATTCAGCAAGTATTGCTTGAACATACTCCGTTACTTCTTGTGGTAGCATTCCGCCTGCTGAGTCCACTACATAAACAGCATCAGCCCCAATTTCAAAAGCAGCCTTTGCAGCCTTAGCCAGCTTGCTAGGCGAAACAGTATACGACTTCATGAAATTGACGTATGTGAGCATACTTTTATTTTTCGCAGAGCTTATAAATTTTTCACACTTTTTAAAATCAGATATTGTAGAACCTAAGCGAACAAAATCCATTCCATGGTACTCAGCTAACGTAAGGTGTTCTAAATTTGCAATCCCCGGAATTGCAAACATCCCCCAATTACCTTTTTTTACACTCTCAGACGCTGCTTTCATATAGACTTCATCAGTCTCAAGAGCAACTCCTATACCTCTTTCTGAAGCACCTAGACCGACACCATGACCAACTTCTATTAACTCAAATCCACAGTAATCTAGTGCACTACAAATACTAACTGTATCATTTTTAGAAAACTGAAAGTCAATTTCATAACTTCCATCTCTTAAAGTGCATTCTAGTATTTTTGGATACTTCATCACTAATACCTTTTAATAATTGGAGCACTACTTAAAAGTGCGCTTATTTTGCCTCTACTCGAAGACCAGTCGATGAACATTGCCATACTTAAAGTTTTTACTAGCTTTCAAGTATAAAGCAAAATACAAGCCACTATTAATAACCTTGGCAGCTAGATATTCCTATAAATATTGTAAACCGTATTTATGAAATGTTATCTTAAGTGTTAAACATTATACCTAACCCTATATAAAGGTAATAATACTACAATGAAGTATGATAGAGATAAATCATGGAATAGCATATATGCTGAAAACACAGAAATAGCCTACCCACCAGAAGCAGTTATTAGAATTTTTTTAGGGCAATTTCCAAAGTTAGAGTTTCTAGATAAAAATTTTCAAGGTAAGAAAATTTTAGATGTAGGTTTTGGTGATGGCCGTAATTTCCCTCTTTTTAATAGACTTGGTTTATTGAGTAGTGGGGTAGAAATCACAAAAGATATCGTAAATAATGCCTCTGAAAGAAAGGAGTTTAAAGGCCAAGAATTAGACTTACGAATAGGTAGCTGCGAAGAAATCCCATTCGAAGCGAATATGTTTGATTATTTAATCTCTTGGAATAGTAGTTATTATATGAGTTCTGAAAGTTTTGATTATCAAAAACATATTGATGAATTCGTAAGAGTAACAAAGCCAAAAGGCTATCTAATCGTATCTGTTCCAACTGCTTCAGCTTTTATTTACGAATCGTGTGAAGAGCTCGAAAAAGGGTATGTGAGAATTAAAAATGATTACTTCGGAGTTCGCAATGGTCAAGTCATGCGTCGCTTTGAAGATAAAGATGATTTTTTGAGCTGCTTTTCAAATATTTCACAATATTGTGAATGCGCAGAAATAAAAATGGATTGGTTCGGATTAGCTTACAATTGGTATGTTGCTGTAATTAAATTAAACTAACAAAAGAGCGCATTTATGCGCTCCTTCTACCCTATTTAGTCTTGAACTTTGATTAAACCAGCTTTTTCGAGAGATTCAACTAAAGGTAAAAGCTCAAAAATATTAGCTCGAATCTTATCAGCAAGCTCTAATAAATCACTACCTCCATCTGCATAAGCTAGTAAATTAGTGAGCATTTTTACTTGAGTATAATCTTGCTGCATATTGCTCGTATTAGGATACAATCCTCTTTTACCAAGTTGCGGCTCACATAAATTAGTTGCTTTATATACTTTATTTTTTTCTAATAATTGAATAGCGCCAACAATTACATCTGCAGCACCTCTTAATCCAGCAGGTGTAATTAATGTAAGATCATCTAATGATGTATGATATTCGGGATATTCCCCGTATTTGCTCCGCATAATTGAACATACAGGTAAATCAACACCAGGAGCGCAAAATTGACGCTCATCACTACCGCGCTCAAGAAAAGAATACTGTTTAAAACTACCAACTAAATTCTTTAAAGCACTTAGTGCTGCTCTGTCGGCTAAAGTACGAGAGTTGCGTGAACTTAGGTAAGAGTACTCTCTTTCATCACCGACACATGTGACAATGAATCCAGCTTTCAGATGCTTTTTCAAACGTTTTAAATGTTTTGAAATATAAACTATTGATCCTATGGTTTCTGGTAAAAATAAAACTCTGTAAGTATATCTACGGTCAGTCATTAATTTAAGTTGCTCAATTAATGCCATACAAACAACTGGTCCAGATAATTCATTATTAGCTAAAGAAGGATGGCATATGTATGTAGAAAGCAAAATTTCATTTTCTGTTTCTCCAGGTAAAACAAACTCTCCATACGTTAAATGCCCATTGAATAAATTTGTATCTATAACAACTTGGTAACTACCTTCAGTCAAAGATAAACGTTGAGAGTGGCTAAGACAAAATCCCCAATTACGCTCATAGTATGATGTAACATATGGTATTGCGTCAGGCATATCCTCTATACTGTAAAGGTGGGCTTGTAATTCTTTTAAAGAAAGTGTCTTATTAACAGGCTCTGAGTAACCCATTAGATGTAGGTTATTAACTTTAAAATCGCATATTTTATTACCTTTAGGATCAATTATGTATGCGTTATTTACTTTCCACTCTTGCGGTACCTTCCAGTCAAAAGCGATAGTATTTGAAGGAACCTCATGTGCAACCAGTTCCGGTACAAACTGTTTGATATATCTCAATGTTTCTCTTACACCATCACCTGTAAGGCTTCGATTGATTGGAAATAGCTCCTTTGCCCACCCATACATTCTATTTCCATCGATTGCTTCGTTCATTTTTAACCTTATTTTACTTTACTTTGTATAGAAAGCGTTACCTGCATAAAACACATGCTAGATTATTCATTAACTTAGGAGTGTACAATAAGAAAAAGAGCACCGCACACCATTAAATTGTCACTATTTAATGGGAGGCAAATCAAGTTTTAAAGCCAAAATTAAAAATAACATAGAACTTTATTAACTACAGTTCAATTTATTAGCGGTTTTAATCAATCCCTAGAAAGATTATACTTTTTCATTTTTTCGACCAGTGTGGTTCGCCTTACGCCTAGTACTTCAGCAGCACGGGCAACAACGTAATCAAAGCGCTCTAATGCCTGGGTGATTAAGTTAATTTCAAGCTCAGCTAAGTACTCCTTAAGCTCAATACCTTCATCGGGCAATAAACCGGGTGCCGCTTGAGCAAAATCATCTTCGAGGTCTATTTCGTCTTCGCTGAATCCGCCACTAAAAATATCATTAAACGCATCACGCTCCATCAGTTCTTCTGGGTACTGTGGCTCATAGGCTTCAACTTCAATGTAGCGGTATTTATTAGGTAAATCAGGAACATCAACCACCTTGTCTGGGAACATAATAACCATACGCTCAACTAAGTTAGCGAGCTCACGAATATTACCTGGCCAAGAATGCTCTTTTAAACTTTCAATAGCACGCTCTGTAAACTTAGCCGTAGTACCGCTTTGCTCATTTACGCGGCGCATTAGCTCTTTAAGTAGCAAAGGGATGTCTTCTGCACGTTGAGCAAGTGATGGACTCTCAATAGGAAAAACATTTAAGCGATAGTATAAGTCTTCTCGGAATGAGCCTTTTTCAATCATGCTTTCAAGATCACGGTGGGTTGCAGCAATAACACGTACATCGGCTTGAATCGCTTTGGTACCGCCAACGCGCTCATAGCTACGCTCTTGTAGTACTCGCAGTAACTTGACCTGCATTTGCAGCGGCATATCCCCTATTTCATCTAAAAATAGCGTGCCACCTTGCGCCAATTCAAACCGGCCTTTACGTGCTGAAATAGCCCCGGTAAATGCACCTTTTTCATGGCCAAATAGTTCACTTTCTAGTAGCTCTGCAGGAATTGCCCCACAGTTTACTGGTACAAATGGGCCTTTGTTACGCTTAGAAAGCAGATGCACATTACGAGCAACCACTTCTTTACCCGTGCCCGACTCACCTAAAATAAGTACGTTGGCATCGGTTTTAGCAACTTGAGTAATTAAAAAGCGTAAATCTTTTACGGCTTTGGTTTCACCTACAAGGCCATCAAAGGTGCTTTTTTCTTTATTATGTTGATGCTCATGAGGCAGCATACGCTGATATTGCTGACAATCATGTAGTAACTGAGTGGTAACTTCATGAGTAAATGGCTCACAAATTAGTCCAACAACATTGGCGAGACTTAGTAGCGGTTTGAGCGTTTCACCAATCAGTAAAAAAGGAAATGTTGGATAGCGTTTAATTAAACTTTCATGATCTAAAGATTGCAGCGCCCCTAACACCACAATACATTCTTTGTTTTGATAGTGACTACATGCCTGCTCAAAGTCAGCTTCTGTTTGCAACTGTACCGCCTCACCAATAAAAGTAAGGGATGCATATAATCCAATAGAGCGATTATTATTATTATCTAAAATTAAGATCATTTTTTAGCGAGCCATTTATTTCACTAATTTGTTTTATTAATCAAATTGTAAGCCAGTTGGATTTGGATGCAAGTAATAGCGGCGATTTTTTGACATTAACGCCAAAAAACAGACACACCGCCAGAAAAGCCAATACTTTATAACTAATAACTCTTTAACTATTTATAACGAACTACCCACTTAGGATGAATTACCTAACACATTTTTGCCACTAGTAATGATACGATTTCACACAGAAGAAACTCATAAAAACTGCTATTATTACTTAAAGGTGTGACTGTTTTGGCCGATAAGTAATAGTCAAACTTATGTTGGAACTAAACTTGCTTAAGGTTCTACACATGTAATTAAAATTTAAGGAATTACCTATGGCGCACGCATCAATCAATAAATACCGTCAAATTACAGTTAGCAGCGTTAAAGAAATGACGCCTTATGATCAAGTCAAACTCGTGTTTGTGAATATTGTTGGCAAACTCTCTGCTGCTAAAGGGTTTATTGAACGTAAAGAGTTAGAAAAAAAAGGCAACGCAATCTCTGATTGTATTGTGCTACTTGGTGCGTTGCAGCAAGTATTAAATTTTGAACATAATAATGAAGTATCAACTAACTTAGACTCTTTATATGATTATTGTCAGCGATGCTTACTAACCGCAAACCTCGAGAACGATATAGAAAAAATTGATGAAGTAATTACCTTGATCAAGGAAATAAAATCAGGTTGGGAAGCAATTCCATTTGAACAAAGAGAACCACAACTATAATGTCTTTAAAGCGGGTTACAAACTCACAAGTAAAAGATAGTGAGACTAGAGCATATTGCAATGATCTAGTAAGTTTGATTGCTGACTCAGAAGATTGGGATATTGAGCAAGCGCTGAATATTCATAATAAACTTGATATTCACATAAGTAGCTCACTTTCTAGAGAAAAAACTCATTATTCAGCTACTGAACTTGAGTTTTTAATTAACCTAATAGAACAGCTATCTGTTAAAATAGATAATCAAAAGCAACTATTAGCGGTTAAAATAGTTGGTAATCAAAAAAATAAAAAAGCTGTAAATAAGTATAAATCTAACTTTTAAAATAGATTTGGCAATATGAGGCTGGTTAGCTGTGGAGAAAATCACATGTTTGATGGAAAAGTAGTTTTAATAACAGGTGGAACAGGATCGTTCGGTAAAAAGTATGTAAAAACATTATTAGAACGGTACAGCCCCAAAAAAATTATTATCTTTTCTCGTGACGAGCTAAAGCAGTTTGAAATGCAGCAAGATTTTGATCAGCCTTGTATGCGCTACTTTATTGGCGATGTTCGAGATAAAGAACGACTAAATCGCGCAATGCGTGGCGTTGATTACGTTATCCATGCTGCAGCCCTTAAGCAGGTACCTGCCGCTGAATACAACCCAATGGAATGTATAAAAACCAACATAAATGGCGCAGAAAACGTCATTAATGCAGCACTTGATAATAACGTTGAAAAAGTCATAGCTCTCTCTACGGATAAAGCAGCCAATCCTATTAATCTATACGGTGCTACTAAATTGGCCTCAGATAAATTATTTGTAGCGGCAAACAATATTGCTGGCGGCCATAAAACCACTTTTTCAGTGGTGCGCTACGGTAATGTAGTATGTTCGCGAGGTTCAGTTGTGCCTATTTTCCAAAAGTTTATTAATGAAGGTCGTGATCATATTCCTATCACTCATGATGAAATGACCCGTTTTTGGATAAGCCTTCAACAAGGCGTTGATTTTGTTTTAACAAATTTCGCGCGCATGTTGGGTGGTGAAATTTTCGTACCTAAGATTCCATCAATTCGCATTACGGACCTAGCAAAAGCAATGGCTCCTGAATTACCTATTAAAATTATTGGTATTCGCCCAGGCGAAAAACTTCATGAGGTTATGTGCCCTGCCGATCTGTGTTTTGAAACCTATGAATATAACGATCACTTTGTTATTGCACCAGGCATTAAATTTAGCAGTCGTAGTAATGACTTTACAGTAAATGCGCTTGATGAAAAGGGAAAAAAAGTTCAGCAAGGCTTTGAATATAACTCTTTAAACAACCCTCATTACATGACGATTGAAGAAATTGAAGCCTTCAACATTGAAGCATTAGTTTAAAAGTTATTACTCCATGATCCCTTACGGCAAACAAGCTATTTCTCAACAAGACATTGACGCAGTAGTTGATGTCTTAAAATCCGACTGGTTAACGCAAGGCCCTAAAGTCCCCGCTTTTGAGCAAGCCATTGCGAAATATTGTGGCAGCACCTATGCATGTGCAACAAACAGTGCCACATCGGCATTGCACATTGCATGTTTAGCGTTAAATGTAGGGAAAGACGATATTGTATGGACCTCCCCTATTTCGTTCGTTGCTTCTGCAAACTGTGCACTTTACTGTGGTGCTCAAATAGATTTTGTGGATATTGATGTAGCAACAGGGAATATGTGCACTAATGAGTTAGAAAAAAAACTTATTATTGCTAAAGAAAATAATCGTTTACCCAAGGTCGTCATCCCAGTTCACCTGGCAGGTCAATCATGTGATATGCAGGCTATATATCAACTTGCAGTTGAATATGGCTTTAAGGTTATTGAAGATGCTTCACATGCTATTGGTGCAAAATATTTAGGCAGCCCAGTGGGCAGTTGTGAGTTTTCAGATATTTGCGTATTTAGCTTTCATCCAGTCAAGATAATCACCTCAGCTGAAGGAGGCATGGCGGTAACAAACAATAAACAACTTGCTAAAAGAATGGAGCGTTTACGTAGCCATGGAATTACAGCCAACCCGAGTGAAATGACCGAACCAAGTCATGGCCCTTGGTACTATCAGCAAATTGAACTCGGCTTTAATTATAGAATGACTGAGTTGCAAGCGGCATTAGGCCTTAGCCAGCTTTCAAAGCTCGATGAATTTGTTACAAAGCGCAACCAGCTGGCTAAAGTCTATTCTAGCAAATTAAAAGACTTGCCTATTAATCATTTAACTCAATCACAACAAAGCTACTCTAGTTACCATTTATATATTTTAACCTTGTCTGTTGACGCAGTTGTAAAACATGAGTCTCTTATCTGTAGTTTAAGAGAGCGAGGCATAACGAGTCATTTGCATTATATTCCAATTCATATACAACCTTATTATAAAGAGCTTGGCTTTAAGGCAAATGACTTTCCAAATGCAATAAAATATTACAGTTGCGCTCTCACTATACCTTTGCATCCTGAATTAACTAATTCAGAACAAAATTTCATAATAGAAACACTAGCCGAACAACTATGAAAATCGCTTTAGGAACCGCCCAATTTGGTTTAGATTATGGCATTAGTAATACTGTCGGACAGGTTAAAACTGATGAGGTTAAACGAATACTCAGCCTCGCACTAGACGCTGGTATAACAGTTGTTGATACGGCATCGGCTTATGGTAGTAGCGAGAGTAATATTGGTCAATCGGGTTTAAGCCAAGCTTTATCTATTGTTACTAAAGTATCAGGTGAAAATATTCACGCGCAGGTAGAAAAAAGCTTAAAAAATCTGAACTGTGAGTCAATTGATGCAGTGTTATTTCATAATTGTGAGTTGCTTTTAAGCAGTTCAGGGGAAGACTATTTTTCGCAGCTAGAGCAGTTAAAAGCCAAAGGCATAGTTAAGCGAATAGGTGTTTCTGTTTATAACCCTAAAGAGCTTGAATTACTTAGTGAAAGGTTTAATTTAGATCTGGTTCAAGCTCCTGTAAATTGGTTAGATCAACGTTTTATACAACCTGAAATCATCGATAAGCTAATAGAAAAAAATATAAAGCTTCACGCTCGCTCGATATTTTTACAAGGGCTTTTATTAGAGCCAATGATTCAAAATAACGCTTATTTTTCACAGTTTAATAATGAGTTTTCTCAGTATAATTGTGTTATTAATGAATTAGGCTGCAATCGGCTAACTTTCGCATTAGCAATTATTGCGCAAAAAGCCCCTCATATCGAAAATGCAATTATAGGGTGTTGCTCACAAGAACAGTTAACACAATTAATAGACAGCTACTGCGTCGCAAAAAAGCTTACACTCCCCTCGGATGACGTTTTAGCCTCTTTAGCTTCAAGTAATTTAGCATTAATCAATCCATCGCAATGGCTTGGTTAATTAAGCGCTAGGATTAAAAATATGATAAATGCTTTCATGCAAGCTAGGACAGGATCAACACGCTTACCTAATAAAGTTTTAAAGAATCTCCAAGGTTTACCTATGTTTATTCAACAAGCTAAGCGTGTACAACGAGCCAAGTTGGTAGACAACCTAGTTATTGTCACAAGTACTGATGAAAGTGACGACATTATTGAACAGTTATGCAATGAGAATAATTTATTATGCTTTAGAGGAAGTTTAAGCAATGTTCTCAGCCGGTACTTTCATGCTGAACTCAATTACCCTTGTGATGCTATCGTTAGAATAACAGCTGACTGCCCAGTGATTGACCCTGAGCTCATGGACTATGTCATTAATAGTCATTTAAAAAACAACAATGATTATACTTCAAACTGCTTAGTAGCCACATACCCTGATGGTCTCGATATTGAAGTTATCAGTAAGAATGCCTTACATAACGCTTATAAATATGCAGAAAAGCCTTCTGAGTTAGAACACGTAACACCTTATATAACAAGTCACCCTGATAAGTATAGGTTACAGAATATCCAAAGTGAGCAAGACCTGTCTGCCTATAGATGGACTGTTGACGAACCCAAAGACTTTGAGTTGATTTCATCAATATATGAAAATTTATATGTAAAAAAGCCTAATTTTAATTATCAAGATATACTGGAATTGTTATCACATAAACCAGAGCTGAACTTATTAAACCCCCAAATTGCTCGAAATGAGGGAATGGTTAAATCATTAAAAAAAGATAAAGAAGAAGGCTATGAATAATTACACTAATTCAGCGGAGTGGCTACATAGAGCTGAAAAAACCATTCCTCTAGGTTCCCAAACTTTTAGTAAGAGTAGAATTGCGTTCCCACAGAATGCAGCACCTTTATTTATTGAACGAGGTTTAGGTTCTAAAGTGTGGGATGCAGATAATAATGAGTATATTGACTTTGTGAATGGCTTACTTTCTGTTTCTTTAGGCTACTGTGATGCTGATGTAAATCAAGCTGTTATAGACCAGCTTAGCTCAGGGATCACTTTCTCCCTTCCTCATAGATTAGAAATGGAAGTCGCCGAAGAACTCACAAAGCTAATACCTTGCGCTGAAATGGTGCGTTTTGGTAAAAATGGCAGTGATGCAACATCTGCTGCTATTCGACTAGCAAGAGCTTATACAAAAAGAGAGCATGTTGCTGTCTGTGGTTATCATGGTTGGCAAGATTGGTATATTGGCTCAACAACCAGAAATTTAGGTGTCCCTGAATGTGTTAGAGCGCTTACCCATGCGTTTACATACAATGATCTTAGCTCATTAGAAAGGCTCTTTACTGAATACCCTGAACAGCTTGCAGCTGTAATTATGGAGCCAATGAATGTCTCCTTTCCAGAAACGGGATTTCTTCAAGGAGTACAAGCACTTTGTAAAAAACATGGCTCTGTACTAATTTTTGACGAAACAATTACCGGTTTTCGGTTCGATCTACATGGTGCTCAAGGCTTATTTAATATTACACCCGACCTAGCAACCTTTGGCAAAGGCATGGCAAACGGATTCCCTATCTCAGCTGTCGTAGGTAAACAAAAAATAATGTCATTGATGGAAGATATTTTCTTCTCCGGTACCTTTGCGGGCGAAACCATGTCTTTAATTGCTACAAAAACAACATTAAAAAAAATGCAGCAAGAAAGAGTACTGACACATATTCACACTTTAGGTGAAAAATTAATTTGTGAGCTTAATAAATTAATAGAAAAACACAAAGTAAAAGATTGGCTGAGCACTGCAGGTCATCCGTCATGGTCTTTTATTATTATTAAAGACACTCAAAAATACTCCTCATTAGAGCTAAAATCTTTATTTATTCAAGAGATGTGCTCTAGAGGTATTTTAATTGGTGGTAGTCATAACCTTAGCTATGCCCATACACATGATGATATAGAAAAATTACTTAATGCATACGATGAAGTTATTTTTATTTTAAAAAATACAATAGAAACACAAAATTTATATGATGTTTTTAAAGGACATCTTTTAGAGCCAGTTTTTAAAGTTAGATAAATGACAACTAATGTAAGACAACTCTTCTCTTAGTTAAATTTATCGAGGATAGTAAGTATGAAAGTAGCAGTAATTGTCGCCCATCCTGATGATGAGACACTCGGCTGTGGTGCCACAATCGCGAACCATATTGAAAAGTGTGATGAAGTATATATTTTAACACTTTCTAATGGGGTTAGTTCGCGCCTAGAATATACTGAAGCAGAGATTCAAACCCGGCAAGCAGCCTTTTTAAATGCCGCCCAACATTTAGGCGTTTCACCTAATAATCTAACATCATTAGATTTTCCTGATAATGAATTCGATACCATACCACTTTTAAAAATAGCGCAAGCCATCGAACTATTTTTATCTAAAAATATAATTGCACGCGTGTATACCCATTATCATAGCGATTTAAATGTTGATCATCGAAAAACTTATGAAGCTGTTTTAACAGCTTGCAGGCCGCAACCCATGCAATCAGTAAAGCAAATATTTTGCTTCGAAACACTATCAAGCACTGAATGGGCAAGTCATCGTTACGAGGCATTCAAACCGAACTATTTTGTCAATATCGAGCATGTATTTAGTAAAAAAATAAAAGCTCTTACAGCTTATAAAGATGAAATGAGAGAAGCACCACACACTCGAAGTCTTGAGAATATTCAAGCACTCGCTAAATTTAGAGGCATGTGTATAGGCACTCCACTTGCTGAAGCATTTTATATTGAACGCTTTATAGATTAGGCCTATTACGCTTGTTATAAAGTTGCGGTTTTAATACCTAATTTAGGATAGAAAATAAAATGATAACATTAAGGGAAGCCGAGCAAAGTGATTGTACTACTTTATACCAGTGGGCTAATGATCCTGTTATTCGCAGCTGCGCATTAAAAGACGCCCCAATTACCTTACAAAATCACTTAAATTGGTTTAATAAGCAACTAGCGTCTCTTAATAGTAAAATTTATATTGCATCTATTGACGACAAACCAATCGGACAAGTCAGATTTAATCAAACAGATCTTAATACATATGAAATAGACACGCATTTATCTCCTTGCAGTAGAGGCTATGGTTACGGTCGAAAAATGTTAAAACAAGCGCTAAAACTAATAGAAAAAAATAAAAATAGTACATTTATTGCGATTATTTTAATTGAAAATATAGCATCTATTAAATTATTCGAAGCCTGTAACTTTAAACGTGAAAAAGAAACAACAATAGAAAATAAAAAATGTTTCATTTACATCCGTAAAGAGGCTCTAGATGGTGAGCATTAATATAAATAAAAGTAATACCGAAACTCCGACTCGATTACTCAACATCGCTTTTAGAGTTGATGCTTCTTTAAATATTGGTTCAGGCCATGTGATGCGCTGCCTCACACTAGCGACAGCAATTAGAAAGGCTGCCAATGTTAATATCACTTTTTTCTGTCGCGATGCCGCCGGTAATAGTAATGAAAATATAATCCAATCTGGGTTTGAGCTTGTTAGAATGGCTCCTCCAAAAAATACCATCGACTTAAAAAACTACAGCTCATGGCTGGGTACTAGCATAGATGATGACTGTGAAGAGTTTCTAAAATTAACAGCGGGGAAAAATTACGATTTAATCGTAATAGATCATTATGCTATTGATAACCATTGGCATAATAAAGTAAAAAGCATAACCAAAAAAATTATGGTTATTGACGATCTAGCGAACCGAATACACAATTGTGACTTGTTATTAGATCAAACCTACCAATGCCCAACAGTTAAATACTCGCATCTGATAAATAACCATACAAAACTCCTACTTGGCTCAAGCTTTGCTTTATTAAGGCCTGAGTTTTTAGATTTTCAAAAAGCATCAATTGTAAAAAAAGAGCGCACCTTACTCATAATGTTTGGAGGAACAGATCCTGACAATTTGACTCTTCAAGTATTAGCGCGAGTAATCAAATTAAAATACTTTGAAAGAATTAATGTAATCCTAAATAAAACAGCAAAAAACGTGAAATCAGTGTTTAACTTTGCACAATGTCATAAAAAAGTCTTTTTACATATATCGCCGAGTAATATTGCGGAAATTATGTCAACGGCAACAATAGCGATTGGTGCAGCTGGAACAACATCATGGGAAAGATGCGCTTTAGGCCTTCCTGCTGTTGTTATTGTACAAGCAGACAATCAGCGAGAGATCGCTAACGCGCTTCAATTAGCTGAAGTGATCCGCTTTATTTCAATTGCAGAGATTGAAGACAAGTTAATTAAAGAAATTGAATTTTGGCAAAATAGGTTAAAATTAAGTAATGATGTTCATAAAAATTGTATTAATATTTGTGATGGCAAAGGCACTGTAAGAGTCACCAACGAAGTGCTAAAAGTCATAGAGTAGCAATTTACCTGAAGCTGAATAACTATTAATTTGACTATGAGATAGCGTCTCTAAAACCGATAAGCGATTGAATATGAACAATTACATTGTAGCTACAATTAAAGACTGGAATATTGCCCAATATAAAAAACGCACGCCAGCTTATAATGGAAATTGGCATTTAATTACTGACAAAAAAGAGCTCACTTATAATCACTTAAAACATCTAAACCCTAAATATATATTTTTTCCTCATTGGAGCTGGATTGTTCCCGAAGAAATAATTAACAACTTTAATTGCGTTTGCTTTCATATGACTGATTTGCCTTATGGACGGGGCGGAAGCCCAATGCAGAATTTAATTTCTCTTGGCCATACCACCACAAAGTTAAGTGCCCTAAAAATGGAAGAAAGTATAGATACAGGCCCTATTTATCTAAAAAGGGCTCTATCTTTGGAGGGCACAGCGCAACAAATATTTTTACGCTGTTCAGCTTTAACTTTTGATATGATTGAGTTTATTGTTAACGATAATCCTGAAGTAACACCTCAAGAAGGCCCTGTAACAGCATTTTCAAGACGCAATCCAAGCCAAAGTGTTATTGATACGAACTTAGAGCTGGATGATATCTTTGATCATATTCGCATGTTAGATGCCGATAGTTATCCAAAAGCATACATAAAACATGGAAAGTATAAGCTTGAGTTTACAAATGCCAAAAAAAGCAACGACGCTTTAACTGCCAATATAAAATTAACTTTACTTGAGTAATCATGAAAAATAAATTTGTAGAAATAGATGGTCGAAGAATAGGTTTAGACTATGAACCTTACATTGTTGCTGAGCTTTCAGCTAACCATAACGGCGATCTTAAAGAAGCCCTAAAAACAATTGAAGAAGCCGCTAAATGTGGAGCCGATGCAATAAAAATTCAATCATATACGCCCGATACAATGACTATCGACTGTAATAAGGACGAGTTTCAGATTAAAGGCGGATTATGGGATGGTTATAATTTATATAAATTATATGAGTGGGCCCATACTCCTTTTGAGTGGCACAATGCACTGTTTGAAAAGGCCAAAGAAGTCGGTATCACTTTATTTTCAACACCGTTTGATGAAACAGCCGTTGAGCTGCTAGAAGCATTAAACACCCCAGCTTATAAAGTGGCCTCTTTCGAATTAACCGATCTACCTCTCATCAAGCGAGTTGCTGAAACAGGTAAACCTATCATTATGTCTACTGGTATGGCTAATATCTCAGAGATAGAGGAAGCGATTAGCACAGCAAGAGATAATGGTTGTGATGAACTAATTGTATTGCATTGCATAAGTGCTTACCCTGCGCCATTCGAGCAAGCTAATTTAGCTACAATCTCGGATATTGCAACACGCTTTAACGTTATTACAGGCTTATCTGATCATACCTTAGGCACAACGGCAGCAATTGCATCAGTGGCTTTAGGAGCATGCTTTATTGAAAAGCATTTTATTTTAGATAGATCTAAAAAAGGGCCTGATTCAGAATTTTCAATTGAGCCTGAGCAGCTTAAATCAATTGTTAGTCAAAGCAAAGAAGTGTACAAATCGATAGGTAATCCAGGGTATGAAGTAAAATCAGCCGAAAGCGAAAACCTAAAATTTAGACGCTCTATTTATTTTATTGAAGACGTACCAGCAGGTACAGTTATAACAAAAAAACACATAAAAAGAATACGTCCAGGCTACGGTCTCCCCTGTAAGTATTACGATACGCTGATTGGTAAGAAAACTTCTGTAAATATAACAAGAGGAACAGCTGCTAAATGGGAGCTAATTGATGAAAAATCTAGTTAAAGTAACAAGTAATGAGGTGAAAGATATTTTTTTGCAAAGTATATCTTTAGACGATGTAAATGAAAATTATGTTGCTTGGCTTAATGATCCTCTAGTAAATCAGTACTTAGAAACTCGTTTTAGTAAACAGGATCTTAACTCAGTTAAGGATTATATTTCAGCTAATTTAAATAACCCGCTTGAACAATTATTTACGATTAGAACCAACAATAATAAACACATTGGGAATATTAAAGTTGGAAATATAAATAGGATTCATAATATTGCTCAAGTGAGTCTGTTTATTGGCGAAAAAGAAAGTTGGGGGAAAGGCTATGCAAATCAAGCTATCAAGCTAATTAACCAATATGCTTTCGAAACGTTATTGATTAGAAAACTAGTCGCCTGGGTTTACACCGACAATATTGGAAGTTTTAAAGCCTTTAAAAAGGCTGGCTATAGCAAAGAGTGTGTACTTAAAAATCATTATATATTGAATGGAAAACCAAGTGATCTAATCCAACTCTCTTTGTTTAATATTAAACCCTAATATAAGTAAGTTATTTACCAAAAAAGGCCAAAGCTAAGCTTTGGCCGGTTTATTATAGTTTTCAATAAACTCTAAATAAATACCTTTTACATGCTCATGAAACGCATCAATACATGCATTTATAAATCCTGTACGCATTTCTAAATCATTGTAATAATAGCTACTTGTCATAATGTAAGCTTGAAAATATCTAAAAGTTCCCTGAATCAGCCAATAAACTACATTATCGTCTGCGGTGCTATTACGTAATGTAAGTAATATTTTATTTTGTAAATTAAACGCATCAGCAAGCTGCTCACGTGTTTCAAAATGTTGAGAAGTAATTGATAACAGCTGCTCAAGAACATCTTTTGTTCTAGCTTTTATGGCTTCCATTTTAAAGTTAACGTTTCCAGCAGATAATTGCTCTAAAGAAGTAGCCCTATTAAGTAGCTCTGTTATTTTATCTTGCTTATTACTAATTGGCTTCATATCAGTAATATCTTCAATACGTTTAGGCTCAGAATACTTTATAAATGCACCATTGGCCGTATTAAATACTTTAACATTGAGGTTTTTTTGGAGTAATAACTCTAAGTTACCCTTTGATGAGTCAAATATAGGAATCGTAAAGACCTCTTCGGTAAAATTACCTTTAACAACAAATGCTCCCTCAATACCTTGCTCAACCACTTTTTTATGCTTAAAGTCATTATCAAAATAGATACTATGTTTTGAGTGATGATGCTCTTTAGATACAAAGCCTAGGTCAGTACCAACTAAATATACTTTCTTAAACCCCAACTCAATAGCTGTAGCAAGTGCTGTATTCGATACTGTTGGGTTACTGTAGTCAGGGTAGGTAAATTGCTTTTTTGTATCCAAAGCACGAATAAGACGACCGCCTGCATCATTTAATTTTGATAACAAATGCGCACTTTTAAAGCGCTTTAAAATACTATCGTATACCGTATTAAGTGCAACAATATTTATCTCATTTAATTTTATCTTTAGTCCAGAGACGCGATCTATTGACTCCACCCATTCTAGCAGCCCTGCGCCTCGCTCCATTTCTATGTGAATATCAGGTTTAATATTATTACTAAGTAAGGCTCTTAATGCTGTACCACAAGAAATAATAATTATGTCATCTTGATTGGCTTTTAAAAATTCAATTGCATCATCAAGAGATGGGCCATTGGCAACAATAAATACAGAATCTTCTTGCAGAGTGTTATTTACTAACTCAGGCTTTTTCAATACTGGAAACTTTTCATTTAAATTAGCCAGAGTATGAGATACACCTATTATTTCATCTTCAAAAAAACCCCAGCCTGCAGACCAACGATGTCCGATACTTTTAATACGCTCAATTGTTTTCTCAATCAGTGGGCTATTATAATGCTTTAAGAAAAGAATTTGACTGAGGTTAAAATGACCCTGATTAAACAAAAACTTAGAAATTTCGTTAATCACTCCATCTTCACCACCAGAAACACGTATTGAAAATTGCCCACCATTGGCAGTGCATTTATCAAAAAGCGGCTTTAATTCGATACAATGTAAAAGTGCATAGAAGGTATCTTTACTCGGCTCAAATAAAAACACATTAAGTACATCTTTTTTCTTGAGTAACTCTTCTATCTGATAGCCTAACCCCCCACCTAAAAAACAAACAAAGTCGAGGCGCTTTTCTTCAGCAGGGTTATTTATTTTATTATCTGTTTCAGCGGTACGTACGTTGTAAATTGATTTTAATAGCGCAGCATGTTCAAAAACAATATTTGTGTCATCTTGGTGATTTATTTGATATTTGAAGTAAAGCGGGTTTTCTAGAAACTGAATAACTTGCTGTTTAGCGAATTCTCTAGGCTCATCTTGATAAACGAACTCATTATTGTTAAACAAGTTAGCATTGCCCATTTCATCGATTGCAACACCAGTATCGCTTGGCGTGTAATCTTTAAATGTTTCATAAATAGCCGGCATTTGCTCTTGAAGTAGAGCTAAATTTGCAAGCAGGGTTGCTTGCAACATCATTTTTGTTAATTCTTGCTGATTAGCGTCCAAAGTTCACTCCGCTTAACTTGATTTCTTAACCACCCCTGGTAGGTTAGCTAATTGTTGTTGTAAATAGCTGCCTGTTGAATTTAAATTGGCCACTAATAAATCCATTGCATTGTATTGGCTATATAATCGTTCTTCATATTTGGCCATACGAATATTAAATTTTTCTACATCAGTTTCTAGTTTAGAAAGCTGTGATTCACGACCTTCTATACGTGAACTAATAATACCATCAGAAGCCGTATAACCCTTAATAACAGTATCAAGCTGTGCAACAAAACCGCCTTTATCTTTTTCACCTACAAAAAAGGTTTGTAAGGCTTGAGGATCCTTTTCTATAGCAGCTTTTAATGCGTCAGAATCAATACTTAATTTACCAGAGCGCTCCGTTCTAATACCAAAATTAGCTAAAAAATCAGTGTTACCATTTCCCGTACTAAATTCTGAAGTTAACAATGAGCGCACCTGATTAACAGACCCTCTTAATAAAGAGTCTCCGGCAAGCGCCCCTACGCCCTCTTCAGCACTTGAGCGTCCCAGCTGTTTCGATAAATCAATAAAGGCATTAAATTTGTCTACAAATGAGTTCAAACCTGTTGTAATATTTTTGTTATTTTCAGTTATAACAGCTTTACTTAAATCATCGTCAGTGCCATGCATTTTTTTTGCATTAATGGTGACGCCTTCAATAACATCTTTAAACTCATTAGTACTGCTTGAAGCCACAAGCGTACCATCTATAGTGATAGAAGCATCGGTTGCTGCAGTTACCTCATTTAAATTTTCGGCATACGTTGTTGAAGTCGTATCACTATCATACGCCAAACGAGATAAACCTAAAAGATCCGTATTGCCACCGTCACCAGCATCATCGACTACTATTTTTATAGCATTTTCCGCGCCGGTTTCTTTACTCGACAATACCAATCGCTGACCGGTGTCATCAGTGATAATGGTGGCGTTTACCGAGTCATTATCAACTGAATCATTAATCGCATCACGAATATCGGCAAGCTTTGCTGTATCTGACACAGCAATATCAAAACTGTTAGAACCAGAGCTGATCGTTAGCTTACCCTCACCCACAGCTTCATCGCCAGCTATAGCATCTGATGTTAGCTTATGGTTTTCGGCCAAACTATTAACTTTAATTGAGTAATTATTGGTTTGTGCATCTTTTTCAGAACTTAAAGTAACAAAATCATCACTGCCACTAATTGTTCTCTTTTGAAACTCCTCAACAGAGGATAGTGACTCCAATGAGCCATTCAGCTCCTCTAAAGACGCTTTTAGTGTTCCAACAGCAGATATATCAGTCGTGAAATTAGCTTGCTGTTTTGTTACTCGAGCTTGATAAGGGGACTTCTCAGCATTGACTAAAGCACTTACAATTTCGTTTACTTGAAGTCCAGAACCTATACCTGTAAATGAAATAGCCATAATTGTTGCCCTCTTAAATTACTGAAATACTAAACTTTAAAATCAACCAATACGCCCGTGGCTTCTGCTAATTTGGCCACTATACCTAATACTTCTTCTGACGGATATTGCTTAACTAAGTCACCACTCTCTTTATCGATAACCTTGATTACATTACGGCCAGAGTCTTCGTCTACTTTAAATTGAAGACTGCGGTTCATTTCACCCATAAAGTCCTGCAATTGCTGTACCACCTTTTCTAGTTTTTCAGGTGATAACTCAGTTTCAGAGACTTCGTTTCTACTTGCAGCAGTAGGGGTGGTTGTATTCTTCTGTTCATCAACATTTTGCTTAACTTGAGATGGGGCTTGATAACTTGAGGTAACCTCACCTTTTTGAGCTGAGTTGATGTTTAGATTTAAACTTTGCGTTTCCATAATTCGCTCCTACTATAAAGCGATATAAAGCTTTATACCTATACAAGAAAGGAAGGGTTACCCCTTCCTTAGTAGTTAAAGTATAGAGCTTATTGTTAAATTAACCTAATAAGCTAAGTGCTGCCTGCGGTAACTGGTTAGACTGAGCTAAAATTGTTGTACCAGCCTGTTGCATAATCTGGTTTTTAGTCAGTTTAGCTGTTTCTGCAGCGTAATCGGTATCTTGTATACGGCTTTTAGAAGCCGATACGTTTTCTGATACATTTGAAAGGTTTGCTATGGTAAAGCCAAAGCGGTTTTGTACCGCACCTAAATCTGCACGCTGTGCATCAATCTGAGCAAGAGCAGCATCGATTGCTTTAATCGCATCTTGCGCACCAGCTGAAGTCGCACCTGAGATATCCACAGACTCAACTGAAGTTAACTCACTTGTACCACCTGTAGATGCAATATCAGCACCTGCAGCACCTTTACCAAACAGTTCATTTGCGCTCGTACCAGATATACCAATTTTATCTGCAGAGCTTAAGTTAAGCTCTGCTGAAACGCTGAGCGAACCTGCGGTGCTAGCAACAGCTTGACCACCGATAGTGAAAGCACTTGTATCGCCAGCGCCAGTAACATCAATACCATCGATATTTGTCGCTTTAAACGTAATTTCATCTTTAGCTTCATCAAAAACAGCATCATAACCATCAGCTTGCATCTCATTAGCAAGACGCGCCATATCACCACCAAAGTCACCTAGGTCATATGAATCAACTGCAGTGGCACCCTTTTTAATCTCAATTACTGATGAACTTCCAGCTTTGATAGCACCAATTGTAGTTTCAAGTTTAGCTTCGGCATTTACACCAGAACCAGATGAATTTATTGTATCAGCAATTGTTGCCGCACCTTGGTTAGCACCAACAGATACATCTGTGCCATTGATACTTAATGTATCTGCTGAAGTTACAATATTACCGGCTAGGTTAACCGTTTGAACATCCCCAAGCGCAGAAACTGTCGATGTTGCCGCACCTTTGATTTCATTCGCACCGATAGCATCAGCAGATACGTCACGAAGGCTTACGTTGATTGTTTCATTAGCGTTTGAACCCACTTGGAACTGCTTAGTACCAAATGAACCATCTAATAAGCTAGTGCCACCGAATTTAGTAGTTTCTGCAATACGCGTTAATTCTTGTTGTAATGCGCCTACCTCTTTTTGAAGGGCCGCACGTGCATCAGCATCATTTGAACCATTCGCTGATTGTAGTGCTAAGTCACGCATACGTTGTAGAATATTTGATGACTCTGTCATCGCACCCTCAGCGGTTTGCGACATTGAGATACCGTCATTAGCGTTTCGCTGAGCAACACCTAAACCATTAATTTGTGAAGATAGACGGTTAGCAATTTGTAGACCAGCCGCATCATCTTTCGCGCTGTTAATTTTCATACCAGATGAAAGACGTTGCATTGATGTGCCTAACGCATCGCTAGATTTTGATAAGTTTCTTTGTGCATTTATTGATGCAACGTTAGTATTTACTGATAAAGCCATGTTATAACTCCTGATTACTTTCGTAATGTAACTAATTGATTTTAACCAAGAGCCATCACAATAAAAACCTGTTCAAGCTCCGTTCTAATTAAGTTAACGGCTGTTATAAAATTACCTTTAGCTTTTTTTTAAAAAAAACAGTAAAAACTTTTAGTTGATTGAAATATAAACAAAAAAGCCAAGTATAAATACTTGGCTTTTTTAATTTTAATTATTATTAACCACCTAACAAGCTTAATGCAGCCTGTGGTAACTGGTTTGCTTGCGACAAGATAGTAGTACCTGCCTGTTGCATGATTTGATTTTTAGTCAACGTTGCAGTTTCAAGCGCATAATCAGTGTCTTGAATACGGCTACGCGAAGCCGATACGTTTTCAGATACGTTAGCAAGGTTGGCAATAGTAAAACCAAAGCGGTTTTGCACCGCACCTAAGTCAGCTCGTTGAGCATCAATTTGCGCTAATGCTGCATCAATTGCTTTAATCGCGTCTTGCGCACCATCTGAAGTCGCGCCTGAAATATCAACACTCTCAATACTTGTTAATGAACTAGTACCGCCTGATGATTGTATTGCAGCTGCCCCTGTACCAAATAATTCATTCGCAGTGGTCCCTGAAATACCTATTTTATTCGCTGATGATAAATTTAGCTCTGCGGACACACTAAATGAGTTCGCTGTGCTGGTTACTGCAGTTCCACCTATAGTAAAGCCACTTTGATCAGTGCCTGTGATATCAATACCATCAACATCTGTGGCTTTAAAAGCAATCTCTTCAGTTGCAGGGTCGTAAATGGCATCATAACCTGCTTGTTGCATGTCATTTGTTAATCGCTCCATCTCACCACCATAATTGCCTAAGTCAAATGACTTCTCAACTAAGCCATTTTTCTTAATTTCAATCACACCTTTACTGTCCGATGTGATCCCAGCAAAAGTGGTATCAATTTTAGCCTCTGCAACCACACCGGCACCTGACTTGTTGATAGTATCTGCAATAACAGCCGCACCAGAACCACCAGCAATAACAATATCTGTACCGTTAATATTAACCGTGTCCGCACTTGTACCATGATTTGTTGCTAAGTTAACAGTTTGTACATCGCCAAGCTTAGTATTTGCATCTGCGGCGTTGCCAGGTCCTTTAATTTCATGCGCACCAATTGAGTCTGCTGCTACATTACGTAAGCTTACATTAATGGTTTCATTCGCATTTGCACCTACTTGGAATTGTTTTGTACCAAATGTACCGTCAAGTAAGCTGGTTCCACCAAATTTGGTAGTGTCTGCAATTCGAGTAAGCTCTTGTTGCAGGGCTGCTACTTCTTTTTGCAGTGATGCACGGTCAACTGCACTGTTTGACCCATTGGCTGATTGCAGTGATAAGTCACGCATACGTTGTAAAATGTTTGCTGACTCTTGCATCGCACCTTCAGCAGTTTGCGCCATAGAAATACCATCATTGGCATTACGCTGAGCAACCGTTAGGCCATTAACCTGAGACGTTAGTCGGTTGGCAATTTGTAAACCTGCAGCATCGTCTTTTGCGCTATTAATACGCAAACCAGATGATAGTCTCTGCATTGAAGTTTCAAGTGCCATGCTAGATTTAGATAGATTGCGTTGCCCATTAAGTGATGCAACATTTGTATTTACGCTTAAAGCCATTTTACCATCTCCTAGTTTCAATCAGAATGTGGTTCAAAATATTTAAGCAAAAACCACACTTTCTATAACCAGTTGAATGCATTAGTTGTGCCAACTAATAAAAAATAGTTAAGCAACTGTTTTTTAATAAATAAATAGCGTTTATTGATACTTAAAATCAGAAGTTAGCATTTTTTTGACAGGAGAAAAAAGGGGGTGACAGTTTTTTGCCGCTTCGTTAAGGCAAGTTATTACCTACTTTTCTCGTATAGTAATAACCTGCCTTGGATGGTATTTATAAATAATCAAATAATGAAAGTTTAGCCAAGCGACCAAAAGTCGCTTGTGAAGCCTGTAAACCAGACTCATGTTTAGTGAGATCGCTGATGGCTTCAGCGGCATCAATCTCAATTAGGCTAGATCTGTTTTCTTGATTATTAATATCTAGAGCACTGTTTGAGTCGGTAACACGCTCAACTACATTCATACGCCCACCTAAACCAGCCTGAGTAAACACAATTTGCTCACTAGCATTTTTAAGCTGAATTAAACCATCAGATAATGCTTGGTTAATTTGCGTTTCATCAAGTTGTTCGTCATTTAGGCTAATGATCAAATCTTCTAGCGTATTAAGTACATTTTCTTTGCCTGGTTTTTCAAGAGTAAAATCAAGCTGTCCTGGTGCTGCCCCCTCAAGTTGAATTTCCATACCTGCAAATTCAATCGGTTCATCGGTTACTTCACCCGTAACGGGTGGTACAAGAGGATTACCATCACGTAATATTTCATATTGATCTGGCGCTGAAGGGGTCGCCCCAGGGATCACATTAACATTATAGGTATTGATCGTTGGAGAAATAAGCGGATCTGGGTCTGAGTTATAATTATCTTTATGAAAACGGTCAAACTCGCCTTGGTTTTCAACATAAACAGTTCCAGCGGTAATGCCGCCTGTTGGCGTTCCATCGTTTGAAACTACATCGAGTCGCGCGTCAACTCGTTCAAATACATTGAAGCCATTATCGCTTGATTTGATCTCAACGCCTTTTGCGATCGTCACTTCGTGTTGGCCTTGATCGCCTTGATATTCGTATTTGCCATTGGTGCTATTAAATGTATAAGTTTGAATATCGTCTTGATAGCCTGAGAAAAGGTATTTCCCTCCTTCAGATTGACTATTCATTAAGTTAAGCAGTGATTTTTGCAGTTCTTTTAATTCACTGGCAACTGAAGCCAAATCACCTTTATCTAACGAACCGTTGCCCGCTCGTATAGTTAACATTTGCGCTTCTAAAATAGTGTCGTTCATACCTTGCAATAAACTTTCTTCGGTTTCTAAACGCCCTTTTAGCTGATTAATATTCTTCGTCAGCTGCTCATTAGTTTCTATTTTATTGGTGTACAACATACCTTGTGAAATAGCAGCAGGGTTTTCAGAGGTACTCAAATATTTTTGACCTGTATTAACGCGCTCCTGCGCACCAGCTACATTTTGTTGATTCTCAAGTATTTTATTAATGTTATTTTGATACATTAAATTATTTGATAAACGCATAATTACCTCGCCGCACTCAATAAGGTGTCAAAAATAGCTCTCGCTGCAGTTAATACTTGTGCAGAAGCAGCATAGGATTGCTGGAAGCGCAGCAAATTAGCCGCCTCTTCATCTAAGTTTACGCCCGACAACGATTCGTACCAGGCTTCTGATTGTTGTGCTAAAGCATCAAATGCAGCACCATTGGTTTTTGCTTGACTGGTTACCACACCAACATCGGTGACTAATCCAGCATAGGCCTGATTCAATGTTTTATGATTATCAGCTGATGCGCTTGCTACTACATTTTGACGTACTAAATCGGTATTCTGTAAGTCAGCAAGTTTTTGGCCGTTGCGGTTATCATCAAAACCGCCTTCATTAAATTCTAAATTAAAGGTATCGCCCATTGCTGGTACGCCTTCAATATTAAAGTCAAAACCATAACCATCGTATGGTGCCCCGGCTTGAGCGAGTATATTGTTAGCAGGCGGTGTAACTGTAAACGTAGTTGTGCCATTACCATCAGTAAGTTGATATTCGTTAGCATTGGCTGTTTTAACAATGCTAATAGGGCCATTTGCTAAACCCAAAGGATTACTAAAGCTACCCGTGGTTACATCGGTAACATTACCCGGTGAAATACTGCCTGTTCCTGTATTATCAAGGCCGTCTGCTGTTCTAATTGGGGAGGCCAATGCAATGTCCTCACCTCGACCTGTTGTCAGCGATATATTGCCAGCCGCACCACTGTTAAGTTTTACCTGAAATTGGTCACCAGCATTACCGGCTCCGGTTACACTAAGCTCTAAGCCAAACGACTCCCCACTGGTAATAGCGGCTGAATCAATAATGCCACTGGGTGGGATAATTGCTAAAGAGGCTGTACCTAAAGGTTCACCTTTATTATCAATTGGCTGAATACTTACTTCGTTAGGGTTACCCGTATAGGTGATCACAAAATCACTGGCTGGCAGTTCACTGCCTTTACCAGCCTCAACGGTTGCTGACATATTAGCTGTTCCAGTGTTTTCTTGATAAACAAAAGCACTGACTGTTGGGATATCAAAAATATCCCCTCCGAGTTCACCGTTTGCATCCATACCTAAACGATTTTGCTGATTAAACGAATCAGCAAGCGCAATACCCATCTGGCCAATTTGATTTTGTGCCGGCACCAAAATATCGTCTCTAAATGCTAATAAACCGCCAATTTTACCTTTGAGTTTAGTAGGGTCTATATCGAGTGGCACAGCCTTACCGCCATTTACATCTAAACGTAGCTCTTTAAAGTTAGCATCAGGATCGCCACTAATAGAAAACAAGTTAAATGACCCATTTTGCATAACAACGGCTTCACCTGTGCCCATAAACACTTGTTTTTCACCGTTGGGGCCGTCCAGAGTCTCTATATCAATCAGTTCAGATAAATCGCGAATTGCTTTATCACGCTCATTGTAGGCTGAGCTCGCATCGGCTTCGTTCTTGGTACCATGAACACCTGCAATTTCTTGGTTCAACGAACTAATACTTTCGATTAACGTATTTGCCTCTTCTGAAAAAATCTCTAATTGCTCATTAACCACCGCTTTTTGCTCTGAAACGATGCCTGCAAGCCGATCCATTTGGTCAATCAGGTTTTGTGCATCACTCATCACCAATGAACGAGCAACTGTTGATGACGGTTGATTAAGGGCTTCTTGCACGTTATTAAACATTGAGTTGATACTAGTTGATAAGCTGTTTGATTTTTCTGAAAAAATTTGATCAACCCGACTCGCTTCACTAACAAATTGATCAAAAAAACTTTTATTTGAAGTATCTCGATTTAATTGCTTTTGCGCAAACTCATTCAATAACCGGTACGTTTGGCCACGGCCTACCTGATTATCAATCATGGTGGTAAACTCGGTGCGCTCACGTACATACCCTTCGGTATTAACATTTGCGATGTTTTTACTTGTCGTTTGCAATAACTCAGAGTTTGCTCTTATTCCTGAATTAGCAATGTTTAATAAATTAAACGACATGTTACTCTACTCCCTGGCGGATCACGCTTGTGGCGATATTCTTCAATTCGTTACTGTTCAGCACTCTTTTTATTTTGTCTGCATAATTAGGGTCGGTTGCATAACCAGCTTGCTGTAAAGAGTCTAAAAATTTATGCGGCTTTGCCGTATTGTTTAATGCATCTTGATAGCGCGGGTTCTGTGTTAAAAAATCCACAAAATCATTCACGCTATCTTTTATCGAGTCATACGCTCTAAAGCTTGCTTGCTTTTTAACTGCAGCACCTTGCTCAAACTCTAAAGTGACCTTACTGGCCTTTTCACCCTGCCAACTTTTATCTGACTTAATATTGAATAAATTGTTTGAGCTATTACCATCACCTTTACTAATAATATGTTTACCCCAGCCAGTTTCTAATGCAGCTTGTGCGACCATAACCGCCGGATTTAAACCAATTTTTTTAGCCGCTGTTTTTGCGTGTTCCCACACTGTACTTACAAATTCCTCAGCATTTTCAAATGTGCTAGACGCTGTGTTTTGTTCGCTTTTTTCAGTTGAATCAACGAGTGACACTTTTTCAGTGCCCTTTTGGTTTTCTTGATGAGGTAAAGTACTACCCGCACGTTGGTCACTAAAGAAATCTGACGTGGTGCGAAGAACAGAGCCTGGCATAAAGTTTTTTCCATCTGGCGATAGTTGCTGCACAATTAAATCAGCAAGACCCAAAGAGCCATTTGATGAAAGCTCTGTAGCCATTTGTTGGTCGTGCATTTCTTCAAAAAACTTAACGCCACTAGCATTAAACGGGCTTTCTTTATCTTCAAAAGCCTCATTGGCTTTACGCATACTTTTAAGCAGCATTTGGGTGAATATAGCTTCAAATTGTGCCGCCGCTTTTTTTAACGCCGCTTTAGATGCATCGGTTGATGCGTCACCGCTGTTTAAAGCATCTCGACGTAGAGAGTCTAAGTTGCCTAAATCAAAAAAGTTTTGCTTATCTAGATGATTTGTTTCCATCAGCTTTTTGACACAATAATTAATAATATCTAGTGGAATGCAATAATTGAGCCAAAAGAAGAGTAGCGGTGAAAGGTTAAGGGTGAAAGGTTAAAGACCCTAGGCCCTAGAGCTTAGAGTCTTATAAAACTAAATTACAACAAGCTGACCATTAATTGCACCGGCTTCTTTGAGCGCTTCAAGAATAGCCATTAAATCACCAGGGGCAGCGCCTACCTCATTAATTGCACGAACTAAGTCATCAAGACTCACACCAGGGTTAAATACAAAAGCGCGTGAGTCATCCTGATCAACATCAATAATACTTTGCTGAGTAACCACGGTTTCACCCTCTGCTAAAGGATTTGGCTGCGCCACATTTTGTTGCTCAGCAATCGTTACTGTTAAACCACCGTGGGTAATTGCCGCAGGTTGTAATTTTACATTTTTACCTATAACAATGGTGCCGGTACGCGAGTTAACAATTATTTTTGCTGAAGTATCTGCTGGCTTAAACTCTAAGTTTTCAAGAGTTGATAAATACGATACACGTTGCGAGGCATCACGAGGTGCAATAACGCGAATAGAAGCTGCATCGAGTGCTTGAGCGCTATTTGGACCAATTAAATCATTAATGGTTTTCTCTAAACGTTTAGCAGTAGTAAAGTCAGGACGGTTTAAATTAAAGGTAATATAGTCGTTTTGCATAAATGGGCTTTTAACAGCACGTTCAACGGTTGCACCATTTGGTACACGTCCTACCGTTGGCGTATTAATCACAACGCGACTACCATCAAGGCCTTCAGCGCCTAAGCCACCTACAATTAAACTGCCTTGAGCGATGGCGTAAACATTACCATCAACCCCTTTTAAGAATGTTTGTAGTAATGTGCCACCGCGCAAGCTGCCTGCACTGCCAATCGATGATACGGTTATATCTATGGTTTGCCCTGGCTTTCTAAATGGGGGGAGTTCAGCATGCACAGCAACCGCTGCAACATTTTTAATTTTTGGCTTTAAACTAGAAGGTAACGTAATACCAAAACTATTAAGCATGCCTTTAAAGCTTTGCTCGGTAAAACGGCTTTGCTCACCGGTGCCTGGTAAACCAACAACTAAGCCATAGCCCACTAATTGGTTTGAGCGCACCCCTTCGACCATAGACACATCTTTAATTCGCTCAGCACTGGCAGTAAATTGCCAGCCTAGTAGCACCATAAAACAAAAAACTTTAAAACCATTCATGTCGAATGTCCTCTAAAAGGGAAACAATGAACTACTAAAGAAACGCGTTAACCAACCCGGGCTTTGTGCCTCTTGTGTTTGGCCCTTACCTGAGTACTGAATACGCGCATTCGCAATTCGATTAGACTCAACGGTATTATCGGCATTGACATCTTGTGGACGCACTAACCCTTCTAAGCGAATAAATTCTTCACCGGTGTTTAACGTTAGCCATTTTTCACCGCGAATCACTAAATTACCATTTGGTAGTACTCGCATTACGTTAACCGAAATATCGCCAACTAAGCTATTTGATTGATTTGATTTTGAGTCACCTTTAAATGAGGAGTCACTGCCAATACCAAATTGAATGCTATCGCCGCCAATATTTACCGGTAAACCACCTAAGCCAATCACAGGGTCGAGGCTGGCATCGGTTTCTTTATCCGTTTCTGTTTTAGCTGCTTTAGTCGCTTGGGTTGACTCTTGTAATTTAACAGTAATGATATCGCCTGTTCGCAGTGCTTTTTTATCGGCATAAAGATCATTCGATAATTGAGTACTGAACAAAGAGCCGGTTGCTACTACTGGCTCCATATTAGGCTCTGGATACATAGGTGCATAATAGGGATCGTCTTGTACTACCTCATTATTTTGTGTAGCTACACAACCACTTAATAGTAAAGTCCCTACTGTAAATAATATAATATTACGCATACAATCCCCCAAAACTATAACTGTTGATTGATATAACTCATCATTTCATCAACGGCTGAGATCACTTTTGAGTTCATCTCATAAACGCGCTGCGTTTCAATCAAATTAACTAACTCTTCGGTCACATTTACATTTGATGTTTCAAGTGAACCTTGAATAATCGTACCTAAACCTTCAACACCCGGATTACCTTGAACAGGCGCACCACTTACAGCGGTTTCGGTATATAAGTTTTGCCCTATAGGCTCAAGGCCCGACGGATTAATAAAATCACTAATCGTGATCTGACCAATAACCACGTTTTCGGCCTGACCTTTAACGCGAACTGACACTTCACCGTCTTGAGATACGGTGATCGACTGTGCATCGTCAGGTACATTCATTTCAGGCTGAACAACATAACCAGCACCCGAGGTTACAACACGCCCGTCACCGTCAGTAGTAAACTGGCCGTTACGCGAATAAGCAATATTGCCATCCGGTTGCAGTACTTCAAAAAAGCCAGGGCCTGAAATCATCCAATCTAATGAATTTTCAGTGGTGAGCATATTACCTTGCGAAAAGTTTTTTTGGTTAGCCACCACCTTAGTACCCGCGCCAAGCATTAAGCCTGACGGCATTTCGGTGTCTTGCGATGAGCGACCGCCTGGTTGATTAATATTTTGGTAAAGCAAGTCTTCAAAAATAGCGCGGCTTTTTTTGTAACCTACTGTACTGGCGTTCGCTAAGTTATTTGATATAACCGATATATCAGTTTGTTGAGCGTCAAGCCCTGTTTTACTTATCCATAATGCTGGATTCATAATAATGTCCTCACGTTAAAGTTAAACGATGCGCATCAGCTGCTCTTGACGTTCGTCAATCTCTTCAGCTGTTTTCATCAGTTTTACTTGTAATTCAAATTGGCGTTGGTGACTGATCATATCGACCATTTCATGCACAGGATTTACATTCGACTTTTCTAATGTGCCACCTAATACTTGTACATTGGCTGATGTTTCAACTATTTCGCCTGGTTTAGCTCTAAATAAGCCATCATTACCCTTCTCGAGCGTGGCGTTGTTTGCATCAACCACTTTTAGCCGATCAACTTCTTCTAAAAAGTTAGCCGGTGCACCTTGAGGGCGAACTTGAATAGTGCCATCTTTGCTAAATTCAATTTTTTCAATCGGTACAGGTAATATGACTGGCCCACCTTCGCCAATAACTTGACGACCGTCGCTGGTAGTTAACATACCTTCAGCCGTTATATTTAACGAACCCACTTTTGTATAGGCTTCATTACCAGAGGCATCCTGAACACTCAACCAGGCGTTATCACTCATAGCAATATCAAGGCTGCGACCTGTTTCGACAACACCGCCCGATGTCATGTTAGATCCTGGGCGCTCTTGCATAGCAAAAACACGAGTCGGCAAACCTTCACCGAAAGCCTGCATTGAGCGCGCTTGCGCAAAATCAGATTTAAACCCAGTGGTGTTTGCATTTGCCAAATTATTGGCTTTAAGAGCAAGCCCTTGCATGCTTTGTTTAGCGCCAGATGCGGCTATGTAGACCATTTTATCCATAACATCGACTCATTAAGAAATCTATATATGAGTAAATGCAATATAAGTGCCAAATTAAATTAAAGCATGAATAAGATTTTAAGAGAGGAATAAAAAAGGCTGCATTAAGCAGCCTTTATAAATCAAAATATGGTTATCGGATCTGTAAAATATTTTGTTGCAGCGTTGAATTCACTTCAAGCGCACGAGAGTTTGCTTGGAAGTTACGCTGCGCACTAATCAAATCAACTAGCTCTGTGGTTAAATTTGTATTTGATTGCTCGAGCGCTGAAGAATTGATTTTACCTAAAGTCCCTGTTCCCGCCTCACCCGCAATCGGCTCACCTGAGGTTAAACTTTTTTTCCATGAAGTATCACCCACCTGTTGTAAACCTTGTGAGTTTGCAAATCTAACCATGGCTACTTGACCTAAATATGAAGTGTCGCCATTACTGTACGATGCAACAACTTTACCATCAGTACCAATATCAATACCCGCTAAGCGCCCCACTGTCGCACCGTCTTGTTCAAGTGCTTTTACTTCAAATCGATTAGCATATTGAGTAGGGATTTTAGCAGTAGTACCCGCCTCATCGCGCCACTGAATTGCAATGTCATTAAACTGTGCACCATTACTCAATAACCCTGAAAAGTTAGCAGTATTTAAATTTACATCATCAAAGGTACTTCCGGTAATAGGTGTGCCATTGGTTGTTTCTGGAGTACCACTTGCATTAAATCCAAACGTACTAAGCGGGCTTGGGGTTGCCGTTGCGGCGCCGGTAGCATCAAACGGTTTTTGATCCAATGTACCATGTACTTGCCATTCGTTTGGTGCGGTTTTAACAAAATAAAACTGCATTACATGCGGCTCACCTAGTGAATCGTAAACTGTGGTTGAAGTCGAAGAATTATAAGTAGTGCCGTCTGTTGCATCAAATGGCACTACTTTAACATCATCACGCGAATCAACATTGAATGAGGTGTAAACGTTTGAAGTAGAGCGCGGAGACCCTGATGAATCAGGTATTTGCAGTGCAGAGGATGTACTTAAACTAACCGAAGTGGTACTGCCTGTAACTTCATTCACCGGAAAACTCTGTAAGAAGTTTCCTTTAGCATCAACTACAAAGTTGTCTTTATTAAGCTTAAACGCACCTGCGCGAGTATAACTAAAATCTAAAGAGCCTAAATCATTACTTGTTGCAAAGTAACCTTCACCCGTGATCGCTAAATCCAGTGAGTTATTAGTAAACTGCAGCGACCCTTGATGAAACTGCTGAGCAACCATAGTGGTTTGCACACCATCACCATTTTTTGTTTTACCGGCGCTAAATACTGATGATGCGTATACATCAGCAAACTCGGCGCGAGACTCTTTAAAACCAGTGGTGTTTACGTTGGCAATGTTATTGGCGGTAACATCCAAATCTTTTTGTGCGGCAGCAAGGCCTGTTAATGCAATATTGAAGCTCATAATTAACCTCTAACCTAAAAATATTTAGCCTGATGGCTAAAAAAATACATAAAATCTATTACGCGATTTCTGCGACATCAGTCAGCCTAACCGCACCTTCTTTAGTATTAATAATAATGCCGCTTGAGCCGTTAATATTAACACTTTCAATATTTTTGAATGTAGCTAATGGGAGGCTTGAAAATTCCCCATTTGTACTACCCTCTGCTTTGATGTTGTATTCACCAGGTGGTAGCCGTTCACCCGCTTCATTTTTACCATCCCATGCAAAACGGATGGCTCCTGCAGGCTGAGTGCCTAAATCTATAGTTTTAACCAACTGCCCGGATGCATCTTCAATGCGGATCATTAAACTATCGACTGGCTTTTCAGCTACAACAGAACCTCTTGATTCACCCGACTCATTAAGCTCCAGTGTATCCGACTCCAACAAAGCTTGTTTGCCTACCAGTGTTGATGCTTGCAATGCCGAATTTGATGTCATCGACGCAGCTAAGGAATCAAAGTTAGAGTTCAAATTTGATATTCCTTCAGCCATGGTAAAGTTTGTCATTTGTGCAATCATCTGATCGTTATCAGCAGGTTTGCTGGGATCTTGATATGACAACTGCTGTGTTAACAACGAAAAAAAATCTTCTTGGGTTAACGCATCACTATCCTCTTTTTGTGGCACTTGCTTATCTTGCCAACGTAAAGAGTCCATGTAGGATGAAGAAGTACTAATATCGTTACTCATGAGCTACCCTCAGTTACCGCTGACCTAACAGCAGTGTTTTACTTAACATTTGCTTAGCTGCATCAGCAACTTGAACATTTGTCTGATAAGAGCGAGATGCAGAAATCATATTTGCCATCTCCTCAACAACATTCACGTTGGGTTTATAAATGTAACCATTTTCATCCGCACTCGGGTGGTTTGGGTTATATTCAATTTGTAGTGGTTTATCACTCTCAACCACTCCTAACACTTTCACACCAACGGCAGAGCCCTGTGGGTTGCTTGCTGACGCTGACGCTTTTGTTAGCTCCGCAGCAAATACAGGTTGTCGCGCTCGGTACGTTTCATTTTGTGAAGAGCTAATTGTATTGGCATTAGAGATATTACTTGCGGTGGTATTTAATCGCACGTTTTGCGCGCTCATACCCGAACCTGCAATATCAAACACATTATATAAACTCATAATTAGGCTCCTTGACTACCGAGGGCTTTTTTCAGGCCTTTAAATTTACCATTAAGAAACTGGACACTGGCCTGATACTCCATAGCATTCTGTGTATACAAGTTCCGTTCCACTTGTATATCAACAGAGTTACCATCACCTGTATCTGTTTGATTTGGCGTACGAAATAATTCATCTCCACCTACAAAACGGGTACCACCGGCAATGTGTTTTTCGTTGGTTCTTACCATCGTATTGCCGCTTAGTTGGTTAGACTTTGCCGTTTTTAATGCTGAGGCAAAGTCGATATCTTTTGCTTTATAGCCGGGCGTATCAGCATTTGCGATATTAGTGGCGAGCATTTCTGCTCTTTGCGAACGGATCAACATCGCATGCGGATGCACGCCTAATGCTTTATCAAAACTGATAGCCATAACTATCTCCAAAAAATTGACTTAGTATCAATAAAGCAATAAGTAAGCCAGCAATGAAAGTAGTGATGATAAAAACAAAAAACGGCGCTACAGCGCCGTTTTTAGGAGGGGGTATATCTTAATATTCGTTATTTCTTTTGGTAAATAATGCCGGGGTTGCAACGTACCATATCAAATTCGGTACTCAAACCAGACATAGATTCCGACGCACCTAAAAATAAATACCCCTTAGGGTTAAGTGCTTGAGAAAATTGTGCAATTATTTTGGCTTTCACCTCAGGTGAAAAATATATTAAAACATTACGGCAAAATATAATATCGAACTTACCCATCAAGGCGTACGAGTCGAGCAAATTTAAATGCCTAAAGCTCACTTGCTTTTTCAATGAGTCAACCACTTGTGCCATACCATTGCCGCTGTCTTTAAAAAATTTCTTACGACGATCAGCAGATAGCCCGCGAGCCAGTGCCAATGCATCATATTCAGCGTTTTTACACATATCCAGCATGGTATTTGAGATGTCAGTACCCACTATTTGTGCACCCATTTTTAAAACACCAGGACTACTTGATTGAAACTCAGCTACCGACATAGCAATTGAATAAGGTTCTTGCCCTGAAGAGCTCGCAGCAGACCATATTTTTAATGGTCTATTTAGCGCTTTAAATTCAGGGAATAATCTGGTTTTGAGCAACTCAAATGGGTATTGATCTCTAAACCACAATGTTTCGTTGGTTGTCATGGCATCAACAACAGCAGCGCGCAATTGACGCTCATGTACGCCAAGTGTTTTGCTAACCAGTTCAGATAACGATTCAACATTAAACCGAGACATTAATGGTGCCAAGCGACTTTTAACCAAATACTGCTTATTTTCACCTAAAACAATACCGCACTGTTGTTCTAAAAATAAGCGAAATTGATCGTATTCTGTTTGCTGCAAATCTTTATTAGTCAAATCAATAACACCTATGTTTATTAATCACAATGAACCCACTTATTAACGGCTGTAGCAAGCTCGTCTGGATTAAATTTCGCTATAAAATCGTCAGCCCCTACTTTTTCAATCATTGCTTGATTGAAAACACCACTTAATGAAGTATGTAAAATCACATGCAGTGGTGCAAGTTTGGGATCTGCTTTAATTTCTGCAGTGAGCGTATAACCATCCATTTCGGGCATTTCTACATCTGAAATAAGTAACCCTACTCGCTCTGTAATATCGTTAACACAATCAAGCTCTGCAATTTCTTTTAGTCTTATTAAAGCTTCTTTACCATTTTTAGCAAGTTCAGTAGTTACACCTAAAGGTTCTAACGCTCGTTTAACCTGATTTCGTGCCACGGCCGAATCATCGGCAATAAATACTATACGCTCACCCAAATCTTTTTGCATACTACCTTGAGCCTGAGCCGCAACATCTGCGCTAACCTCTGTATTTACAGGACAAATCTCGTTTAAAATTTGTTCAACATCGAGAATTTCAACTAACTCATTTTCAATTTCAGTCACGGCTGTTAAATAAGAATAACGCCCCGCACCTGATGGCGGAGGCAGTATTTTTTCCCAGTTCATGTTAACAATCCGCTCAACGCCACCAACTAAGAATCCTTGAACTGAACGGTTATATTCAGCAATGATAATAAAACCTTCTTCTATATTTTTTATAGGACGGCCACCTACAGCCATAGATAAGTCAATCACCGAAATAGTTTGGCCACGGATATGTGCAACACCTCGAATATAAGCATTAGCCTTTGGCATACTAGTAAGAGGCGGGCATTGTAATACCTCTCTTACTTTAAACACATTAATGCCGAAGCGCTGACGCCCGTTAAGCTTAAATAACAATAATTCTAAGCGGTTTTGCCCAACCAACTGGGTACGTTGGTTTACTGAGTCTAAAATACCGGCCATTTAAATCTCCTAAGAAAACAAATATAAGGAACGATAATTGCTTTCAATTAATAAAGCGTCATAACACAACGGGGGCGTCTAAATTCTGACGCAAAATATTTATACCCTGTTTGCAACCATAAGCATAGTCGAAACATTATGAGTTTGTTAAAAAAAATCAGAAGATACAGTGTTTTTTATTTTCTTGCTAGCCTCTGCTTCACTTTGCCACTAAAGGCTCAAGTATTTAGTAAAGAATCACTTCAAGAAATGGCTGTATCTTATGTTGCACAAAAAGCAGTGACTACAAATGATAACAAAATACAGTTTAGCGCATTACCGTTAGATAGCCGCATACCTGATCGCCATTGTAACTCTGAGCCAGAGCTAGTAACGCCAAGTGAGCCCCCATTTAATCGTCAGGTCACCATTCAAATAAAATGTAACGATAGTGACAACTGGGCACAATACGTACATGTCAGAATCACTGAATCAGCACCCGTTGTAGTTGCAACGACTAATTTAGCACGAGGTGAAGTGATTACTCCATCCCATTTAAGTATTGATATGCGCCCTGCGCACTTTATACGCGTTCAGTATCTTGATGATCCTGCACAACTTATTGGTAGCCGCAGCAAACGTAATATTCGTGAAGGTATGCCAGTACTACTCAATCAAATTTGTATGGTTTGCAAAGGCGACTCTGTTAACATATTTGCCAATATTAAAGGGTTAAGAGTAAAAACCACGGGTGTTGCATTAGAGGATGGAACCTTAGGTGAACAAGTACGAGTAGAAAACAAAAAAACAGGTAAAGTTTTAAATGCACGGGTAGATGGTGTAGAGTCTGTGCAGGTAAATATTTAATGTAATTTATGCTAAAGTATCTTTAGTAAATGCCGATATATAGGCATCAGTTGGGTAATAAATGGGTTTTTATCATGGTCGGTCAAGTTAACAAATCAAATCAACAGCCTGGTGTTTTAACAAACACTCAACAGCAAAAAGTTGATTTAAAAAGAGATAATGCAAACACGCAGGCTGCGCAAACGCCTTCGCCTAAAGCGGCAAGCGATTCGGTGAGCCTAACACCGCAAGCTAAGCAATTAAAATCTTTACAAGAAAAAGCAGAGCAGTCTTCTGGTTTTGACAGTAACAAAGTTGCTGAACTTAAAAAAGCCATTACCGAAGGCAAGTATCAAATAGACAGTGAGAAACTTGCCAAAAATTTAGCAGACTTCGAGTTTAATGTTTATGGCTGATCACAATAGTTTAATTACGATTAAACTAAACGAACAAATAAATTGTTTAACAACCTTGAGTGAGCTTCTTACTCAAGAGCTTAATGCTATTGCCTCACGTAGAGGCGAAGGTTTGAAAGAAATTGCCCAACAGAAAATGTCTTTTTTAACCAGCATAAGCACCTTAGATAAAGAACTCAGTAAACTGATTGCCAGTAATGATCAGCAAACAGATGAAAATGCTGACTTAATAAAGCTGACCAGAACTAAGCTTGAGCAATGTCAAAAACAAAATGAAGTTAATGCTCATGCAGCTCATCAGGCACAGTTAAGTGTAAAGCAGCTGAAAGGTATTTTAATTGGTGCACCTTCATCAATGACCTACGACCAAGCTGGTAGCGTCGTAAATACCGATAACAGCATTGTGCGTAACCTAAAAGCCTAAAAAAACACCCATAAAAAAACGCCTAAACGATAATTCGTTTAGGCGTTTTTTTATGGGTAATAATTTGTCGCTTAGTAATAAGTAACTTTTTTCACTTCCCGTGGTTTTATCTCACCGATGTACAAGTCGTGTACGCGCTTCATATTAAGCTCAAGCTCAGTAATATACATATCATTAACGGCATAGGTTTTTATAATTTGCGCGCCTTTTATAATACCTTGCACTTTACTCTGTAAATAATCATCTTGGGCAACAGAGCCTGCGACGGTTGTGCCTGCGGTAATTTTTTGCCCGTACACTTGTTCCGTTAGTTCGCGATAAGCCTCGAGCTTTGAGGCCTTAATCGCCATAAGCTGTTTTTGCGTGTCACTACTTCCCGACTGCAAACTAATGGGCGCATAGCCAACCGCTTTTAATACTGGGTAATTATTTGGCTCAACATATTTATACTCAACGTGTTTATCAAATATATTACTACAACCGCTTAAAGTTAAGCAGCCTAATGTGATCATTAATGGCATTACTCGCATCATACTGGGCCTTTAAAAACTAATTAAACTCAGTTATGCATGTTTAGTGCCAGTGATATGCCTTTAAATAGATAACAAAAAATAGTGGTACATTACTTGCTGAAGTTGATTAACGCTAACGTTTAATTGGAGTAAAAGTATGAAATCGTTTTTAAAGGCTGTATTAGCAGGGTTAAGTACCACTGCGGTATTAACGTTTTCACCTTTTACTCACGCTCAGTGGTATGAGTCTACCGGCCATGCAGTTATTCAAAATAGCGATATTCCTAGTGCAAAAGCCGCAGCCATAAAAGATGCGATAACCCAAGCCTTAGTATTTTCTGGGGCGCGTGTAAGTTCAGTGCAAACCCTTGTAGATGGCGTATTAACCCAAGATCAGCTAAAAATAAGTAGCCAAGGCGAAATTCAAAAAATAGAGCTCGTTAGCGAAAACCGCAGCAATGATGAATTTGCGATTACCTTACGCCTAGATATTTTTGCACAAACCGAGCAATGCCCGCAAAGCAACTTCAATAAATTTATAGCTGTGACGCAAAGTCAATTAACAAATCGCGAACACGCTAGAATGGGTCAAATATTTGACATTAATAAAGCAGTAAGCAAAAACATCTACACGTCACTGCAAAAATCAAAAATGAGTGCTATACCGGTTGCCTATTTCAATAAAGCGATAAAAGTCGATACTTATTTTAATCAACAACATGACTACTCTAACAGCCAGTTAGAGGAAATTTCATCGCGCAGTAACGCACAATATGTGCTACTGAGCCAAATTACCAGTTTATCCACCAGCGATAAACTCAATAGCGACTATGCATTTTGGCAAGATGAAAGCTATCAGCGTCACTACCAAATAGAGTTTAGTTTATTTAATGGCACTACTTATGAACCCTTGTGGCAACAAAGCTATCAAAGCCAAGCTATCTGGCCATTTGAAAAAACAACTATTATTGATGTAAACAGTAATCGTTTTTGGCAGTCACCTTTTGGTCAAAGTATTAGTGAGATAAACCAAACCCTAAGTTACGATTTGCAAGCAGCCATGGCGTGCCTACCCACTCAAGGCAAAATTATGCACATGGAAAATAATAAACTCGTCATTAATTTAGGAAAGGCACATGGCTTAGAAAAAGGCCAACAGCTGAGTATTGCTCATCATAATTATTTAACAGACGCGCAAGGCAACACCATGCCGCATACTATAACCACTTTGAACCGTATTCGTGTAGAGCAGCTATATCAGCACAGTGCCATTGCCGTCAGTATTAATGATCAGCCTTTACCGGGCGTACAAATTAACGATATTGTGGAAGTTGCAACGCCCTAAAGTACTTGGGTTAGCTTAACTTTTAAATTATCGTGAGCGCTTAACCAATCTGCTAACTGCTCAACCCCAGATAAATGCGGGTAGTGCTTTCGACAGGCCAATACAATATTACGTTGCTGATTAGGAAAAATAGGTAAATAATGAATTCCCTCTCGGGGGATTGCAGCAAGTTTTGGCACAAACGTAACCCCATCGTCCATCGCCACCAGCGCTAATAAGGTTTCTAAGCTATTACCTTGATACTGGCTAGAAACATCCACTCCTGCCGAAAAACAAAACTGCTGAGCTTGATCTTTAAAGCAATGGCCATCACTTAACATTAATAGGTTACTACCTTGAAGGTCTTGCAGTGCTACCTTTTTATTTACAGCTAAAGCGTTATCAGCAGATACCGCAACTAAAAAGTCTTCTTTATATACATTAATAGTATGGTAATTTCTTAGCTCAGGCACATCCGCTAAAATTGCAAAATCCACCTCGCCACTGTCTAGCGCAGCTAAAATGGTAGAAGTTTGCATTTCAATAAACGAAAACTGACTTTGAGTAAATGCCGCTTTCATTGATGTAAGCAGTGTAGGTAGTAAATACGGGGCAATAGTAGGAATAATACCAATACTCAGCTTGCCCTGTAACGGTTGGTTAGAAGTAGCAGCCAGTTCTTTTAATATTTGAGTTTGTTCTAATATAAGAGTGATTTGTGTCAACAAACGTTCACCTTGGGTTGTTAAGGTGACGTGCTTAGTTGAACGGTCAAATAAGATAACCCCTAATTCTTGTTCTAGCTTTTTAATTTGCCCACTCAAGGTGGGCTGGCTTACAAAGCAGGCATCAGCCGCTTTGCGAAAATGTTTAAAATGCGCAACGGCTTTTACATATTCTAAATCTTTTAAGTTCATATTCACATACAATCTGATAGTTTATGCCTATCAGTTTAATACAAACAAACGATTGGAACTATATTTAATTGTTCGCCATAATGGCTATCAACAAATCAAGAGGAACTAAAAACATGTTAAACAATATTGAAGGTCAAACAATCCCTAACGTTACATTTGCAACGCGTCAAAACGACGAATGGAAATCAGTAACTACTGATGACATTTTTAAAGGCAAAACAGTCGTTGTGTTTTCACTACCTGGTGCATTTACACCAACGTGTTCATCAACTCACCTACCACGCTACAACGAGTTAGCTGGTGTACTTAAGCAAAATGGCGTTGACGACATTGTTTGTGTATCTGTAAACGACACCTTTGTAATGAACGCATGGGCTGAGCATCAAGAAGCGCAAAATATTACTTTACTACCAGATGGTAACGGCGAATTTACTGACGGCATGGGTATGCTAGTTGATAAAAACGATTTAGGTTTTGGCAAGCGCAGCTGGAGATACTCTATGCTAGTTAAAGATGGCGTAGTAGAGAAGATGTTCATCGAGCCAGATTTACCAGGCGACCCGTTTGAAGTATCTGACGCTGACACTATGCTTGATTACATCAACCCAACTCAAGTAAAACCAGAAGCGGTTACTCTATTTACTAAGCCTGGCTGTCCTTTCTGTAAAAAAGCAAAAGAGCTACTTACAGCTAAAGGCTTTGCTTTTGAAGAAATCGTAATGGGTGCTGGCGCATCACTTACCAGCCTTAAAGCGGTATCGGGCCGTGAAACCGTACCACAAGTATTTATTGGTGGTAAGCACATTGGTGGCTCAGACGATTTAGAAAAATACTTTGCTTAATTAAGTAAATAAAACAGGGGCTGCAACGCCCTTGTTTATTAAAGGAAAAACACTATGAAAGAATTGCAAACCGACGTTGTTGTTATAGGTGCAGGTACCGCTGGTTTAAGTGCCTACCGTAATGCTAAACAGTTTACTCAAAACGTACTTATGATTGAATCAGGCCCATACGGTACAACCTGCGCACGTGTTGGTTGCATGCCAAGTAAATTATTGATTGCTGCAGCAGAAGCCGCGCACTCAATAGAAATGGCACCTGCCTTTGGAGTTCACAGCTCAAAACCGGTTATTGACGGTAAAGCCGTCATGGCACGAGTTAAAAGTGAGCGCGATCGCTTTGCAGGATTCGTAGTAGAAGCCGTAGATGAAATACCTAGCGAAGATAAAATTCGTGGCTATGCACAGTTTTTAGACGCCAACCGCGTGCAAATAGATGAGCACATCATTATCACTGCTAAACGCTTTGTAATAGCAACAGGTTCACGCCCATCTTACCCTGGCGTATTTAATAACTTTGGCGACCGACTGATTATTAATGACGATGTATTCGACTGGGATGATTTACCAGAATCAGTAGCCGTATTTGGCCCAGGCGTTATAGGCCTTGAAATTGGCCAAGCGTTGCACCGATTAGGGGTAAAGGTAAAACTCTTTGGTGTAGGTGGTGCCATAGGCCCACTAACCGACCCAGTAGTTAAAGATTACGCTAACACCGTATTTGCAGAAGAATTTTATGTTGATACCGACTCAAACGTTTCAGATATGAAACAGGTAGGTAATAAAGCAGAGCTAACCTATACCGACAAACAAGATGTTAAACATACCGAGCAGTTTGACTATGTTCTGGCTGCAACAGGGCGAGTACCTAACACCGATAAACTAGGGTTAGAAAACACCGGCATAGAGCTTGATGAGCGTGGCGTACCACTCGCTGATGCCCACACTATGCAATGTGGCGACTCAAACATATTTATTGCCGGCGATGCCAGTAACATGATCCCACTGCTTCACGAAGCATCCGATCAAGGAACAATCGCAGGGCAAAACGCAGGCCGCTACCCTCATGTACGTGCGGGTTTACGCCGCGCTAAAATTGCCGCCGTATTTAGTGACCCACAGATAGCTATGGTTGGTGAAAGCTTTAAAGAAATTAGCGAACGATTAGGAAGCTGTGACTGCTTTGAAATAGGCGAAGTCAGCTTTGAAAACCAAGGCCGCAGCCGCGTTATGCTAAAAAACAAAGGCCACATGCGTGTGTATGCCGAGCACGGTACCGGCTTATTTTTAGGTGCTGAATTTATAGGCCCACAAGCAGAGCACATTGCTCATTTATTAGCATGGGCTGTACAAAACAAAATGACTGTACCGCAAATGTTAGATATGCCTTTTTATCACCCTGTTATTGAAGAAGGCCTACGCACTGCACTGCGAGATTTAAACGCTAAATTAAAATTTGGCCCAGACATTATTAACCATTGTATGGAATGTGGCCCAGGCGCATAACATACCACTAATAAACACTTGCTACTCAAAGCCAAAACTCTTGTTTTGGCTTTTTTTATGTTAAAAACAGGTATATAAAATGGAGTTTAAACTGCTACACTCAGATTAATAAATAAACAAAAATGGACCCACAATGAGCAATAATAAATATAGACTTGTCACTCGAAGCGATTTTGACGGCCTAGTGTGTGCCGTATTACTTAAAGATTTAGATTTAATCGACGATATTTTATTTGTGCACCCAAAAGACATGCAAGATGGCAAAATAGCCATTACCAGCAACGACATTACCACTAACCTCCCCTATGTTGCCGGTTGTCATATTGCATTTGATCATCACATGAGTGAAACCGTTCGTAACGAAAGCGATATAAAAAACCATATTATTGACCCAGATGCGCCCTCTGCAGCACGCGTTGTTTATGACTATTATGGTGGCGCAGAGAAATTCCCTAATATTTCAACTGACATGATGGAAGCGGTTGATAAAGGGGATTCGGCACAATTTACAAAAGACGAAATTTTAAACCCAACAGACTGGGTACTGATGAACTTTATTATGGATGCGCGCACAGGACTTGGCCGTTTTCGTGAATTCAAAATTTCTAATTACCAGTTAATGATGAAGTTAATTGACGCCTGTAAAGATCACAGCATAGAACAAATACTAGCAATGGAAGATGTTGCCGAGCGTGTTGCGTTATACCACGAGCACAACGCACAAGCTAAAGAGCAAATAGACCGCTGCTCATCAGTACACGACAACTTAGTGGTACTCAATTTAACCGAAGAAGAAACCATTTACGCTACTAACCGCTTCGTTATTTACGCCATGTTCCCCGAATGTAATATCTCAATACATAAAATGTGGGGGCTTAAAAAGCAAAACGTGGTGTACGCCATTGGTAAATCAATCACCAATCGCAGCTCAAATACTAATGTTGGCGAGTTATGCCTTAAATACGGTGGCGGCGGCCATTTAAATGCTGGTACTTGCCAAGTAGAAACAAACAAAGCTGAGCAAGTGCTGAGCGAGCTGATTGCTACGATTACCAGCGATGGCTGAGTTATAGCCACGGGGTTCGGGGTTCGCAAAGTATTTTATAGAGCGAGCTAATTATAGCTCGCTTTTTTATTATGCAGAATTTAATGGAGGGCTTCTTTGAGCGATAAGCAGACGGTCGGATAAACTCGTTTTTGGACTATTTCGAGTAGAGCCTAAGGTCAGCTTTGTGGACCTCCCAGCTTTCACTAGTCAGTTTTTAATTCCCTCTAAAAAAGTTATTAAAACAAACACATACTCTCTTTTTATATCTAATTAAAATAGCGAAAACTCATTAAACCAAAATAGGAACTCGGCTATGGTTGATTCATCAATAAAAATAAATTTAAAACGTGTTAGTCTACAGGCTCGTTAGGAGAATAGAGTAATCATCAACCAACATGGAGTCATTATGATTGAAGATATTATTAAGAAAGCAACTGGTGGTTTGGATGGCGTAGTTGATGATCTTATTAAATCAGCGAAAGGGAAAGTTCAAGAGAAAATATCTGAAGCCTTTGCGATAAGTAAACTTGAATACTTTAAGAATAATGTTGGCAGAATTGGACAAGTTAAAACAATATTGAACCCTGATTCAATTGTAGACTTAAACGAGATTTTCTTTGATGAAGCAGTCCTTTTCGACGGAGAAAAAATTGAGTCTTTTAATCAGTTTGGTACTAAACAGATTTTAGTTGAAGGTGGTCCGGGCCAAGGTAAGTCACTATACCTTAGAAAGCTATGCATTAAGGAAGGATCTGGTAGTTCTTATATTCCAATATTTATCGAGTTTAGAAACTTAAAATATAAAAAAAAGCTCAAAGATGAATTGATGGATGCAATTGAGGATCTTGGCGTTAAACTTGATAATGCTCTATTTGAATTTTTAGCTAAATCTAATAAGATTGTTCTCTTCTTAGACGGGTTTGATGAAGTACCTAATAGTGAAAGAAGTAAAGTCGCAAGAGAGTTAGAAACAATTTTTAGAACTTTCCCTGATTTAAGAGCTGTTGTTTCTTCAAGGCCAGACTCAGGTATGGGATCTTCTTTTTATTTTTCTAAACGAAAAATAAGCCCAATGCTACTTACTACGCAGAAAAAATTCGTTAATCACCTATACCAAGAAGATAAGCAATCAGTGAGTATAAATAATATACTTTCAAATAGTCGCTTTATTTCAGAAGTAACTACAACTCCATTATTACTAACCCTATTTACGATTACCTATAACGCAAGGCAATTTAAACCAGATAACCTTTCTGAATTTTATAGTCTAATTTTCCCTACAATGCTTTATAGACACGATAGAATGAAAATAGGATTTGAACGCGAAAGAAAGGCAGGTTTAACAGACTATCAAATGCAGCGATTGTTTGATTCATTAAGTTTTTTATCACTCAATGATAATAACACTCGATTTTCTACGTACTGGTTTCAAAATTATTTAGAGAATTCAGCAAAGCTTGAAAGGCTGCCAGAGAATATTGAAGATCTATTAATTGATGACATAACAAGTATTACCGCTTTAATTGTTCGTGATGGCTTTGATGAATTTTCATTTACTCATAAAAGTATTCAAGAGTATTTCGCCTCTGTATTTATATCAAGATTAAGTGAAAATCGAAAAGTTGGATTTTATAATTTAGTTATTAATGATTTTGATGAGTTTAGAAAGTGGCAAAACACATTGTCATTTCTAGAAACTATAGATGAGAGAAATTACACTAAGTACTTTCTCATTCCCTATAAGAAAAATGCATTATGCCTAAATGACAATTCGAAAATAAATATCAATTATCCTTCTTTGATGAATTTGATTGGTAGTGATTCCAAAGTGCGTGTTGATGAAACAGGATTAGTGAGAGAGTTTTATTGGGGCGACACTTTATCTTCAGTTTTATATGTTCAATATTCAGAGTTTGCTAAAAAAACTCTAAGTGATTATTTAAATAACAAAAAAGTAATGATTGCTGAGTATTTATCATACTGTGATGAGACTGACTATACAGAATTTCAAAATTTGGATGGTGATTTTGCTATTTTGATTGATAAATTCTTCAAAGAAAATAAGCTGCAAAAAGAAGTCGGGAAATATTTGTCCAGTAAATTTGAATTAAGCTCATTTAAGACTGAAGTATTAAATATGGAAGCTGAATTGAGTACGTCAGACAGAGTGACTGATGACATTTTGCCTTTCTAAAATTTGCCTAACAAGTGACTATCTTGCTCGATGTCCGCAATTGGCACTCAGCCGATAGTCGGTATAGAGTGGTTTAACTTACAGTGTAAAGCAGTTGTTTCTGGTAAATTCATCATTTTTGTCGGATGGCATGGCTCCACCACTTATCCGACCTACGTCAAAATGTAGGTTGGTTAAGCCGAAGGCGCCACCCAACAAGCTTTCAAATTCACTTTTTATCCGAACGGCACAAAGCTGACATTGCTACAAATATACTACATAGAGTTGATATAGAAACAAAGAAAGAACATAACTCATTGATTTTATTGGTAGCCCCTGCAGGAATCGAACCTGCAACTGCCCCTTAGGAGGGGGCCGTTATATCCATTTAACTAAGAGGCCACGTTGGGTGCTAAGTACTAAGTGTTTGGAAATTATAACGGCATCTGGTTTTTTATATCAAGTATCAAATTAAGTTAATTGCTTGATAAATATATATCTTCTTTATTTAATACGTAAAGCGGTATAAATGTTCGACTGCTGGCGGCAAGGCGCTTATTTTCAATATTTATTACGCGAGCGTTAATAACAACCCCATCTGCACGGTAAATTAATGTACCCGATAAAACATGGCTGGCTATATTCGTACCTGCAAGCTTGCGAGTGTTTCGGGTGAATGCAAAGTCGCCTTGTTCATTAACGGTAATTAAATTGGCTGTTTTAAAATCAACCGCACTATAACCAAACTTTTGTAGCTGATGTATAAAGGTTTCTGATAACTGATTACCTAACTGGCTTGCTGTAGTTAAACTTGCGTCTAAATCAACGAACGACGTGACTGCAATCGCTGCATCTTGCGGGGCTACTTGCATGGTGTCGGTTAAATCAAGTGCCATTTGCTCTACGTAGTTAACTAAGCTTTTATGGTGCTTGTTTGGGTTAAACTGCGTTGTATCGGCGTATTGTTCTTGCTCGTCATTTTGCTGCATTTGCGCCATGATCTGGTTAAAATCAAGATTGCTTACCACTGTTTGCTCTGGCTCAGATTTGGCGGGCTCGGTCGCGATCGACTCGCCCATTAAATTACAGCCTGAAAGTAATAGTGATAATGCACTTATACCAATTAAAGCAGAGCGCTTAACTAAGTTAACCATGGTAAACCTCACTTACTCGCTTGTTTAAGCATAATGCCATCAGCACTGTTACTGCTATTTAGCGCATCAATAACTGATTGCGGAATAAAGCCCTGTGCAGAGCCTACAACCGCTTTACTCGCTAAACCAACAATTCGTGCATTTACTAATATGCCGCCTTGGTGATTTACTAGCGTGCCTGCTAATACGTAACTAAAGTTTTGTTCTTGGTTAAGCTCTAAGTAGTCGCGGCTAAAAACAAAATCGCCACCAGGGGTTACACGCATATAATCGGTGGTTTTAAAATCAATGACCGGCACACCAAAATTATGCAGTTCGTGCATAAAGCTCTCTGCTATTTGGTTACCTACTAAGTCAGCATTGTTGTAGTCACGGTCTAAAAAAACAAAGCTTGATACTGCCAATGGCGTTTTAGTATTTACGTACTGTAAGTTTTCAGCCATGTCTTGCATGATGCCACGCACATAGTGATTAATATTTTTACGGGTTGGCGTATTTACTTGTTTGTTTTTATTCATCACTGCGGCTTTATTTTGATAAAGCGAATCTGTATTTGTTGGTGCAGCTACAGGGCGTTGCTCAAAAAACATAGGCGCATCGTCGGTAATTTGCGTGTCACTATGGTCTGTCATTTGTGAACAACCAAAGCCCAGTGGCAAACATAAAGTTAATAGTAGGCGTTTCATGTGTGCTCCTAATTAATATTCACTGCGGTAAATATAGTCACCGCGCTGCTGTATTTTTTCATTACTCCACATCACATTGATGGGAATTTCAGTGCTTGCGGCAGATACAATCTGATTAGTTTGCATATTTACCATGCGAGCATTAACAATATAAGCATGTTCTTGACGGGTTAAAGTGCCGGTGATCACAAAGTCAATAATCTGACGCTGCTTTAAGTTACTGGTGCTGCGGCTTAACACTGAATCAGCGCTCGCTGATAAGTTAAGCTGGTTTTCAAGCCGATATTCAACCGTGTTGTACCCTAACTGAGTAAATTGGGTTATTAAGCTTTCTTGAACTTGCTGACTAAGCCCTGTCCCCTGCCCTTGGGCAATTTGTGAATCCAAAGCATTGGCTAAATAAAAGCTGCTGACCGCGATTGAAGCGGTGCTTTTAAAAGGCTCTTTGATATGGCTAAGCTGGGCACTCAAGCTATTTACGTACTGGTTAAGCGTATAAGGTGCCATGACCGCTTTAGGCGCATCAGTGCTTATACTCGGCTTTGGCTGGGGGGTTAAGCTACAGCCCGCCAAATTTAATAATAGTAAGGGTAACAAAAGGCGCATAGTTGCCATCCTCTAAAAACATAATAGTTACAAAGCAATTATTATGCCTAATACCCTAGATGCATATTTATTTTAATGGCTGTTGGGTGTAATGACTCACAATGCAGTTGATTTGGCGCTGTTTAAGTTTATCGCAATCGGCAGCCGCATTCGCTTGATTTTGATAAGCCCCAAGCTTTAAACGGTAGTAAGTCATGCCACTCACGTTAATAGTTTCTACATTCGCCACGAATTCGCCCTGAAATAACGAAGATGCGCTGGCTTTTATTTGATTTAAACTTTGGCTAAGTCGCTCTTTGTCGGTAACGGCTGCAACTTGCAAGGCAAATAAGGCTTTAACGGCTTGTTTTTCATTAGTTGTATTCGTTGCTACTTTAGCTTTTTTTGCAACTTTTGTTGGTGCTACCGTTTCAGCCGAAGCTTTAGCTGTTGATACTGCAGGCGTATTTGTTGATGCAGAGCTTTGTTTTGCCACTGCATTTAATTGGCTTATTAATAACTTTAAGTCTTGTTCAATCACTAATAAACGTTCAACACCTGCTTTGGCTGCTTGCCACTGCTGAGACGATGCTTTTAGCTGCGCCAACTCTGCCTCAGAAAGATTGGCACTCGCTTGCATTGGCTGAGGAGATTCTGCAGTTTTGGTGGTACTGCATCCTGATATAAAAAGAGCAGCAATACAGGCAATTAGTATTGAGTAGCGTTTATATAAATTAGCATATTGCATGGTTAAACCTTATTGTTATTAGTGGCTAATAAGTTGCGCTTGGACTTGGCAGTTCAAGCCTTTTACTTTTAATTCTGCACATACTTGTTCAAGCTCCCCTTGCGCAGACTCGGCATAAGCGACGGCTAAAATATACCGTTTTTGTTTTTCGTCTTTAATATAAAAAGCATCACGCTTTGATTGCTCATTTAAATGACGTTTAATTAATTGATAATACGCTTTCATAATTGGCAATGATGAAAACCCACCCGCATTAGCAATATACGCTGGAGTTTGTGTTTTTTCTTTAAGCTCAAAGTCAACGCCCATTACTACTTCACCTTGCGCTGGTAACTTAACCACCACCTGTTGCGTATCTTTTAAAGACTTACGTTGCTTAAATTCATCATCTATAACCGCTTTATATTCGCCAGGGCGTAAATCGGTAAACAAATAATAACCATCATAAGCAGCCTGCGTTTGTGCCACTTGCTTGCCTTGTTTGTCGAGTAATTTTACGGTGGCAAAAGGCTGTACTTCAGTGCTGCCTTGCTCATCTTGTTTGTAAACAGTTCCCTCTAATTCACTACTGTTATTAAGCGGCACTTCCATATATTCAACAAAGCCGGCACGCGGTGTAATAGAAAAGCCATCATTGGCGGCAACTAAAAAAGGCTCACTAATACTACCTGGCTCTATCACTATGTCGGTGGTTCTATTTGCTGGCATACCTTTAAGTATTGCTAAACCATTTTCGTTGGTTACAGCTCGGCGATAGTTTTGAACTCCTTTTACCTTAACGCCCTCAATTCCCTTTTCTCCATCATCTTGAATATTGTTATTATTTGAATCAAGAAAGACTCTAACCATTAAAGTGCCAGAGTTTGCGAGGCTTCTTTTACTTAAAAAGTACTCGTCAGTGTTCGCATCAAAACCAATACTAAAGCGACTAAATAAACCTAGCCGCCAATTATCATCATCGTCGTAACTCATTGTGCTATTTAAGCTAAAACTATCGCTTTGCCAATTTAGACCCAGTTCCATAGAAACTAAATCATTTATACGGGAGTTTCTTAGTGTGAATTCAGATTGTAAATTCTGAGATAAACTACGGCTTAATTCTGCTTGGTAACCCAGTATAGTCGAACCGGAGTCTGCGCTATAGTCAACACTAAAACGAGTGTATGTTTTACCAAATCGATGTTGAAGACGCATGCTGCCAAGTGTTGTTGCATCATCTAAAGAATCAAATTTTCGCCAAATTAAGTTGTTACTAACAACGGTCCCACCTAAATTATACGATAAGGTATTATCAACACTTAAATATGAGTCGCTAGATTCTCTGCTGTTATATGCGAGCGTATTTTGATAGCTTAAGCTTCCAAACGATTTATCAAACAACTTTCCTGCCGTATATAATTGATAACTTTCAACTTTCGCTGTCTGCGAATCACCAATTATCTTTTCATTGTTTTGAGACAGGCTTAACCGTACCGATTGACCAATTAACTCACCTCTAGCAGCTACCTCTAGCTTATCTTCATCGTTATTATTTTTTTCATAATCTAGATTAAGTAATACTTTATCAAATATACTTAGGTTTGAACCAAAAGCATAATTGTTAACATTATCACTCGAATTACTATTTAATATTGATGTACCAGCATAAACCGATAAATAATCAGTTAACCCCGTTTCATAACGACCTGCTAGCTGCCAACCTTTGCCTTGTGTCGAATAAAGTGACTGATTGAATAACTGCTCACCTTGCTCAGTAATTGACAACTCATAAAACGATTCATCTGCTGACAAACTATTACCATCTATAAAGTATTGCTCTGTTTTTCGCTCTACTTGCCCTTGTGGGCCATAAAAAATCAGCTCAAAATTATTAGCGCCAAACAATAAATCAATATCTTCAAATAAATAACGCCCATCAGCTAAACTAAACTGCTGCGCTAGCAGTACATCATTACGGTATAACTCAACATCCCACCCTGGTTGAATAGCACCCGTTAAATTAATTTGATTACTATTAACCTGTTTAAAAAGTGGTTTGTTATCAACTTTTATTCCTCTGGCGTAACTACTATTAAATTGTTTACCGATTTGAGTTGCTAATACATCTCCAAATTGAACAGTTGTCGCATTTAAGGGACCTAATAACCGTGCGTCTTTACTTTGACGGCTAAATGATAATCTTGAATCTGATAGTAAATCTTGTTTTCGCCCTGCAAAAAAATACTGAGCATTAAAATAGGCTAAGTCATTTGATCCTAATACAGAGTACCCTATCGCTGAATCCGTATTACTCTTGGTTGCACTAAGCTGCACATCAGCAAGAGGAGATGAAATTGCACTGTATGGACTGGCCTTCCAAGGTAATATTGCTTGACGTGACTCTCTATTAGTTACAGTTTCTCGCTGCTCTCTTTCGCGTTTTAATTCTATAGGCAATTTGGTAGGGGAGCTTACATTTAGCTCAAGTGCTGAATATTCAATATCAATATCTAACGAAAACCACTGCGCTAGCAAGTTACTATCAACAAACATATCGCCGTTATCAGCATAAGCTTGTTGGCTGTTAAATGAATATCTAGCGCCGTTAATTTGTACTGTATTTGTATTTAGGTCTAGATAAAACTGATTATCTTCACGAATAAACCAGCCTTGAGCAATAAGGTCATCGCTATTTATATCTATAGCAAAATCCAGGCTTTCTGAAAAACTTAATAAATCTATTAATACACCGGTTTTACTTTTCACCCCGAGCATTTCACCCAGGTAATTTTTTTTCACGAACGATGAAAAAAATAATAACTCCCCTTCGGGGATGCCCTCACCTTGCTGTACATTAAGCTCAGGCTCTGTTCTTTCATTTACAGCTTGATCAGTGTTGTATTGCTGCCATTTTTTATCTATTTTTTTTATGCTAGCAAGAATGGCCTGAGTGTCAGGCTCTGCTGCTAATAAGGGGTCAATTGATAAAAAAATGATCAACAACCACTTTAAACGCTTAAAGTAATACATCGCCTATTTCAAATTACCGATAATTGCATTATTAATTGGCGCAAACTTTTCACTAAAAATAGTATCGCGATATTCTTTAAGCCCTGTATAAATTACGCGAATTTCGCCATCTTTCGGGATGTTTTGATCTACAAAAATTGGTATCGTCGCCGTTGTTGTTTTTAGCTCAGGGTAAATACTAAAATCGTTTAACATGGCGATCTTTTTCTCTGTATCCATTCCTTTTTGCTTAAAGAAAACTTCTAACTTGCCAAAAGAGCTAAAGCCCCCTTCTCGCTTAATTTCAATCTCAAGCGCTTTTTTTTCTGGGCTGTGTATAAGCTGTAAATTGCTAATATTAACATTAGGTATTTCAGCGCCTTTACGTAAAATAACAGGGATAGTGTAACTTAATAGTAATTTCAAATTAATACCAAGTCTCTGTTGCTGGATTTGAGTTTCATTAGGGAGTGCTTTAAATGCTAGGTGAGATCGGTATTCCTGTTCTAGTAAACCTTTTGGCTTTCGAATAGCAAGCTTAACAATCTGCCTTTCTCCTGGCGCTAATCTAACTTGCGATGGGCTGATCCTAACCATACTTTTAAGTGAAGATGAACTTTCTTGATCAGCCGCTAAATTAGCATACCCTCCGCCAGCTAGTGCAACTTTGTCTTGCCACTCCAACCTATAAGTTTTTGCTTCATTAGAGTTATTAACAACAATGACTTTAGCAACACGCTGACGCTCATCAAAATTAACTCTTGTTGGGGAAATAAGTAAGTTTGCATAAGAATGGAAGCTAGTTAAGATAAAGCTTACTAAGATAAAAAAAGTTTTTATTATTGTCATTTAATCAACATCTCTAGTTGTCTAATAATTTAGCGTCACTTCAATTGTAGTATCAAAGATACCATCTTTATAAGTATTTCCGTCACCCGAGGTACTTAATTGCCCCCCTACTCTCAATAAAGCAGTTCCTGTGGTATCGGTTGTAATGGTCGTATTATAAATGAGTTGATTTAAAATCAGTGGCGCGCCACCAAAAATGTTATTTAGGGGCTGATCACTTACAAAGTCACTCACGTTTACCTGGATACGTGCAGGATATCCTTCAAGCAACAATTCGGCTGCATGGCCTTTTTCAAGTAAATATATCTTATTGGTTAAGGTATTTGTGTTACTGGGCAACAAGGTCATAGAGCTAACACTTTGATTATCACTGATAACAATTTTACCAAAATTCAATTGCTCAAGCGGTGTAACTTGTGCGTATAAATCCGTAGTTAAGAAAGCTGCTAGTATGAGTAAAAATAATTTCATAAAGTAGCCTGCTTTATACAATAAAGCAGGCTTTGCCCATTAGTAATTTAATTCTAATGTAAACGTGCCACTGTATGATCCATCGATATAATCACTAGTTGCAGCAACCCCTGTTGTGGTTAATGTTGCACCAAAATTAAAAGTTGCTTCGCCAGCTGAATCGACCTGAATGGTCGTTGTAGCTGCACTGTTAGGCGTCGCACCAGTTAACACATAATACGTTGGAGTGCCCAAAGTAAATGCAGCAGTGCCCGCAGGTGCTGTATCAGGCGCAATCGCAGTTTCAGTCGGATTTGTAATGGTCAATGTACCAAAAGGAGACACACCTGAAATTGAGAATGAGGCTGGTGTACCTGCTACTAAAATTGCAATTTCAGCTGCGGTTGCATCTGTAGAAGCCGTTGTAGGAGCAGTAGCAGGGTTTGCGGCTAATACTAATGTTGCAGTCTCCGTCCCCGATAAATCACCTGAAGCCCTGATAGTACCAAAATCTAGTGGTGCATCATTCGTAAAGGTGAATGCGTTTTGAACTGTAACACCCGCTTGAAAAGAAGCAGTTTCTGCAGCCGCACCGAAAGAAAGAACAGTCATTGATGCAGCTAACGCTGCTTTAGTAAATATTTTGTTCATAGTTTTCCCTTAGACATAAAGTATAAACCTGTTAGTCAGGTTATGTTAAGTATCGGCCAAAATCACTAAAAAGTTAGAAAATATTTACTTTATTTTGATTTATAATAACAGGATGAAAAAATAAGCGTAAAAAAACCTTAAACATCCTCTGAAAATGTCGCTAGGGTACACTTATTACCTATTTTGTAAAAAAACAAACACAACTGCGCCGCTTGCTGTTGATTTTTCAGCGGGCCTGCTACAACACTATAAAACGTTGTTGATTCCTTTTGTTGCTCATTAATGCGGTATTGTAAAATACTGTTTAACTGAGGGTATTGCTCTTTTAGTCGCTGTACTTGCCTTTTGGCTCCGTTAGAAACTAAATAACGTCCAATTTGTACACCGTAAATTGCTTTGTTTATACTGATAGTGTTATCGGCTAAGACAGTTTCTGAGGAGAGTTGTAAAGATTGCTTAGAGCCATATTCAACACGTTTTACCTTCTCTTTCAATGGCTCAGGTATGGTATCAATATCTGTTTGTGCAGAAAGAGCTTGAATCAGTAATGATAAGTCCTCTTCCATGGTGCTTAAACGCGCTATCTGCTCTTTGTTGTTATCCCATTGCTCTAAGTAAGGTTTTATATCTTTTTCACGCACAAGCTTGTCGCTTTGTGAGTCGACGGGCATTAGCTGGTTGCTACAACCAGCTAATGCAAATGGTATTAGTAATATTATTAAACGAAGTTTCACTTTAAAGCACCTATTACAAAAAACGAGCTCTAGCTATTATGCAATAAAAGCGCCAAATAAATAATTTATAATCTAATTGGTTTGTCAGTGTAGTTACTCACAAAGCAATCAACTTTATAGAATTTAAATACCTCACAATCATCCTCAGCACTTTTAAAGTTAAAATACTCACCTAATTTTAATCGATAATAGGTTTTGTTATTAACTTTTGCTTTTTCAATGTTTGTCGTGATTTTATCCTTAAACAAAGGCGCTGCTTTTTTGTTAATGTGCTTCCACTCTTTAGCAACACTTTCTTCTGAATCAAGGGACGCTACCTGTAAGGCAAATACTTTTTTGTTTTTATCTACCATTGCCACTTTTGTTGCCATCGATATTTTAGAGGCAATCTTTTTGTTCACCCTAGAACTAATCGCTTTCACTGGCGAGCGAACAGTTCGTTTACTGTAGCTTTTTGAAGGAGCTGTAATTATTTTTGTAGGAACACTAGCATAGCGGCTGCTATATCGCTGATTTTTTAGAGCGTCCCTACCAGTCGGTTTTACATAACGGTTACTATATCTTTGTCTCGGTCGTTCAACGTTATCTGAGGTGCTTGCGTAGTTATTACCATGCCTGAGGTCTGGCGAGGTATTAGCATTAATTGATGAGCGAGCATAGCGATTGCTATCAGCTTGGTTAGATTTCGCTATTGCTTTACTGTTAATAATATCTAAATTATCAACTAAATATGTAAGCTCACGTTCTAATTTTAATAGTCTCTCTATACCAGAACGTGCTTGTTGCCATTGCAAAGCGGCATCTTTTAGCTGTGCAAGTTCAACTGCGGTGATAGTTACATATTCTGGCGAATCTCTAACCCTTTCATTTAATAAGGTTTTATCAGGCGATATCGTACAGCCACTCCCTATTAACATAAGTAAAGCTATAACTAAATATCGGTGATACTTTACGCTGTATTCACACATTGATTGTTTCTCTTTCAACAGTTTCGACCGCTAAGTTGAGCCAATTTACAATTGGCCTAATAAAGCACGTTAACTACAAAGCAACTTGAGTTAACATAAAGGTTACATTACAAACCCAGATCTGTCTGTATAACTGCAAAAATAGTTATAATTAAATGTCTGTAAAAGCGATTTTACAATCAAAAAAAGCGCCATGTAGGCGCTTTGAATAATGATAAGTTTATTTAAATTAATGTTTTAATAAAGGTTTTAAGCTCATCAGCAAATTCATCACGGCGCAAAGCAAATTCTATTGTCGCCTTCAAATAACCAACTTTACTACCACAGTCATGGCTTCGGCCTTTAATAGCATAAGCGTCTACTTTTTCATCTTGCATAAGCATCGCAATTGCATCAGTCAGCTGAATCTCATCACCTGCACCTTGTGGTGTTTTAGCTAATAATGGCCAAATATTTTTACTCAACACGTAACGACCAACCACAGCAAGGTTTGAAGGTGCCTCGTCAACAGGTGGTTTTTCTACCATGCTTTTAATGGGTGAGCTCTCACCTTGGTTTAACTCAACATCACCTAAATCAACAACACCAAATTTATCTACTTGATCTTTAGGTACTGGCTCAACCATAATTTGGCTGTGTTTACTTTGCTCAAAACGAGTGATCATTTCCGCTAAATTATCTTTTGTTAAATCACTTTCCACTTCATCGATAATAACGTCGGGTAAAATAACTACAAAAGGTTCATCCCCTATAATAGGAGCTGCACAGTTAATAGCGTGACCTAACCCTTTCGCCTCACCTTGACGCACATGAATAATCGTCACGTCCTTAGGGCAAATAGACTGTATTTCGGCAAGTAATTGCCGCTTTACACGTTTCTCTAACGTTGCCTCAAGCTCAAAGCTAGTATCGAAATGGTTTTCAATTGAGTTTTTACTCGAATGCGTTACTAACACTATCTCTTTAATGCCAGCGGCAACGGCTTCGCTAACAACGTATTGAATAAGTGGACGATCTACAACTGGTAGCATTTCTTTTGGAATTGCTTTAGTGGCCGGCAACATTCGTGTTCCAAGGCCCGCTACAGGGATCACTGCTTTCATTATGCTCTCCTTATTTTTTAAACTGAAAATGGGTACTGAATCGCTTCATGGCATTGATAGCCAACCACCTCAAAGTCATCACGTGTTACCCATGTTTCAATGTCTTCGAGTGACTTAATCTCTGGGTTGATTTTTAATTGGGGAGAAGCAAATGGCTCACGCTTTAATTGCACATCTCGCATTAAATCGAGCTGATTTTCATAAATATGGGCATTGGTGATTTTATGGTATGCCTTACCCGCTTTATGGCCGGTAATTTGCGCAACTAACGCAAGTAATACAAAACATTGAATTTGGTTAAAATTAAGTCCTAGTGGAACATCACAACTGCGTTGATATGAGGTTAAATACAGAGTATCACCTAATAACGAAAAGGTATGTGTATGCATGCATGGGCGCAAGCAACCAAGTTCAAATTCACCGGGGTTATAAAATGTAATAATTTCGCCGCGATCATCTATGCCACTTTTTAAATTATTGATGACCTTTGCCAGTTGATCCAGTGTTGAACCATCAGGGCGTTGCCAGCCACGACCTTGAACGCCGTAAACGCGCCCCATATCGTCCTCACCTTTACGGTTAGGGTTATTGAGCCAAGCATTATTTTCATTGGCATTAGCATCCCATGTTTTACAGCCTATATTACGAAACTGCTCAGCACTGTCATAGCCTCTTAAATAACCTAACAATTCAGCAATAGCCGCTTTGTAATAGCTCTTTCGAGTGGTGATCATAGGGAACTGATTATTCGCCACATCGTATTCTAAATCAGCGTTTATAACCGTTAAGCAACGTGTACCGGTGCGTTTATTTTCAACCCACTGTCCTTGGTCAACAATACGCTGACATAATTCTAAATATTGTTTCATCTAACTTCTTCTTTTAAACTTTTGCCGCTGTTTGCGATTGTGGTTGTTTATAGGCCCAAATAAGTAAGCCTAACCCGCCAATGATCATAGGTAACGATAGGATTTGCCCCATTGAAATGAAGTCGGCAAATAACCCCAGTTGTGCATCTGGTTGGCGAAAATACTCAATACCAAACCTAAATACGCCGTAACCTAGTAAAAACAAACCCGACACACTTCCCGCAGGACGAGGACGCTTTATAAACCACAATAATATGACAAACAATACCAGCCCTTCAAAAAAAGCTTCATAAAGTTGTGATGGGTGGCGTGCAAGCGGGCCTCCAGTTGGAAATACCATTGCCCAAGGAACATCGGTAGTACGACCCCATAATTCGCCGTTAATAAAGTTACCTATACGCCCAGCAAGTAAACCAACAGGCACTAAAGGTGCTACAAAATCACCAACTTGCAATAACGACTTTTTACGCTTGTAAGCAAAAATAGCAATCGCAGTGATCACCCCCAGTGTGCCGCCATGAAACGACATGCCACCTTGATCGATTCTAAATAAATACAAGGGGTTTTCAATGAAGTAACTAAATTGATAAAACAGTACATATCCAACACGCCCACCTAATATAACGCCCAGCATGCCGTAAAAGAGTAAATCACTGACTTCGTCTTTAGTCCAACCCGACCCTGGTTTCTTCGCTTGACGATTAGCAAACCACATCGCAAACGCAAAACCAATTAAGTACATTAACCCATACCAACGAACGCTAAGTGGTCCAACAGAAAATATTATTGGATCAATTTGAGGAAACTCCAGTGCCATAAAAATAAACCTTTAGCTAAAAACCATTTTAATAGCGATGAAAACCAGTAACATCGCGAAAACTTTCTTAATTGTATTCACAGGTAAGTAATGTGTTGCCTTAGCCCCTATAGGCGCTATAAACCATGAGGTAATAACAATCCCAAATAAAGCGGGTAAATATACAAACCCCATAAAACCATGCGTTAAGTCCGTTACATACCAACCAGCGCTGATGTAACCGATAGAGCCAAAAAAGGCAATTACAATACCACATGCAGCAGCGCAACCAATTGCCTTTTTAATATCAACCGAAAAATAATGCAACATAGGCACAAGTAATGCACCGCCACCAATGCCAATTAACCCAGACAGTGAGCCCATTACCGCACTAATACCTCCCAGTACGGGGCCTGCAGGTAAAGGGTGTTCTGCGTTCACTTTATTTCGAGCAGAAAGTACCATTCTCATCGCAATAAAAACCACACTGACCGCAAACACCGTTCTTAACATTTTCTCAGGGATAAAGCTGGCAGCAAAGCCACTAATCAATGCGCCAACGGCCACGCCCGACATAACCCAAGGAGCAATTTCCCAAGGCACATTATCATTTTTATGATGAGCTAACGCTGAAGAAGTGGAAGTAAATAAAATAGAGGCTAACGATGTTGCAATAGCGATAACTAACACATGATCGGCAGCGGCCACGTCAAAACTAAGTAACAAACTACTTAGCACTGGCACAATAATTAAACCACCGCCTATGCCTAGTAGCCCTGCTAAAAAACCAACAATGCAACCTAACAGCGCACAACTTGCAACTAGAAGTCCTAGTTCATACATAGTTATCTCTAATACATTTAATTATATGTATATTTTAATTGATTATATAAACAATTACAGCTCTATCATTTAGGTGTATAAAATAAATCACCTAGCTGATGCTCTATCATAAAATTACGGGTTAACCGTAGTACTTGTTTAGCGTTAGGCTGTGCCAAACAATCGCTCAGTAATTGTTCCATGTCGCTTACATTTAAGCGTCTTAGCACCCACTTCACTTTGTTTAGTGACGATAAGTTCATGCTTAAACGCCTATAACCCATAGCAATCAGTAATATTGCGCCCTCGGGGTCGCCACCAAGCTCCCCACATAAACTAAAGGGCAATTCATAGTGCTCACAGTCGCTGGCAATATTATTTAATACACGCAACACGGCTGGATGGTAGGGGTTAAATAAATCGGCTACACGGGCATTTGCCCTATCTACGGCTAATAAATACTGAGTTAAGTCGTTACTACCCACTGAACAAAAATCGACTTTTTTAGACCACTCTGGCAGCATAAATACACTTGAAGGTACCTCAAGCATGATGCCAATATCAGGCTTTTCTATAAGTTGCTCAGGAAATGCTTCACTTAACTCATAATAAGCTTGTTTAAATAGTGCCAGTGACTCTTCAACCTCATCAGTACCACTGATCATCGGCAGCATTATTTTTAAATTACCTAAGCCAATATTGGCTTTTAACATCGCTTTGAGCTGATCTAAAAAAAGCTCGGGATGGTCAAGGCTAATTCTAATACCACGCCATCCTAAAAATGGGTTTTCTTCAGTGATATTAAAATAATCTAAAACTTTGTCGCCACCAATATCTAACGTTCGCATAACAACGGGGTTAGGGTAATAGCTACTAAGTACTTCTCGATACCAGTTTTCTTGTTCTTGCTGCGAAGGAAACTGTCCCTTTTGCATAAACCATGCTTCGGTTCTGTAAAGACCAACACCATCACAAATATGGGCGCTATTTTGTTGAGTATTAAGCTCAAGCCCTGCATTAAGTAACAAACTAATATGCTCACCGTCTAACGTGATTGAAGGCAATGCTTGTTCTTCTAAAAAACGATTATTGAGTAAGTTATCTTGATGTTGTAATTCTGTATACTCATCAATAAGCATTTGCGAAGGCGAAATATATAAACGCCCAGCAAAAGCATCTAAAATCATTTCTTTGCTATCAAACTGCAATAGCGGTAAATCTTCGATACCCCAAATCGCCGGCACGCCCATAGCGCGGGTTAAAATAGAGGCATGGCTGTTGGCTGAACCATTAATGCTCACAACCCCAGCCAAACGCTCATTGGGTACCTCAGCTAACATAGCTGGCGTTAATGTATGCGCTATTAAAATGGTGTTTTCAGGGTAGTCTTTTATTGCATGCTCGGTATTCACTAAATGATGCAGCACCCGTAAACCAATGTCTTTAACATCAACCGCACGCTCTTTAATATAAGGGTCTTGCATTTCGTTAAACTGCGCAACTAAGCGTTCAATCACAATTTTTAATGCACTTTTAGCACACCACCCTTCTTGTAATTGAGCCTCTACATTATGACCTAAACTTTTAGCATCTAATAATTGCTGATACACATCAAATACAGCCAACGCCTCTTGCGGTATGCTGTCGCTCAATGTCATCGATAAGGTGCTAAATTCTTTGCGCGTTGCAGCAACCGCTTGTGTAAATAAACGACGCTGTTCAATAACATCGTTATTCTTAGTAAGTTCTATAGACTTAAAATTAAGTTTAGGAATAACAACAAAAGCTTTACCAATACTTATACCTGGCGCGCTAGAAACCCCTTTTAATACTGATGTTTGATGGGATGACTCATCTTGGCGTAATACTTCTTTTATTTCGGCGTGGGCTAATTGCGAAGCTAACTGCGCAGAAAGCGTAATTAAAAACGACTCCTCATCTTGAGAAAATACCCGCGCCATTTTCTGTTGAACAACAATAACACCTAACACTTTTTTCTGATGAACAACAGGCACGGACAAAAAGGCGTTATAGCCTTCTTCATTAACTTCTGGGGAGAGCTTAAAGCGAGGATGCGACTTGGCAAAGGCAATATTAATTGCTTCTTCACGCTGGGCAACAAGCCCTACTAAACCTTCGGTAAAGCCAATTCTAAACTTGCCTACCGCATCAGGATTTAACCCTGATGAGGCCATCAGTACAAAGTTATCTTGGCTATAATCGGCAAAATAAATGGAGCAGCACTGGGTATTCATGGCATCTTTTACCATTTTCACAAAGCACACTAACGCGTCGTCTAAATTCGCTTGTTGCGAAACAGACTCAGCTATCGTTCTGAGTGTTGCCAGCATACACTGCTCCTTTTTATGAAAAACTACCTTTTATTCCGCCAGTGATCTTTTTGTTGCTCTCGCTTATTAAAAGGCATAGCAAAAGGAGCAAACTCTTTCATAACACGTCGATAAACGTCCCGTTTAAACGACACAACCTGTCTAACCGGATACCAATAACTTACCCATCGCCAATCATCAAATTCCGGATGATGAGTTTTCAGTAAGTTAACATCTTCATCTTTACAGCGCAGTTTTAGTAAAAACCATTTTTGTTTTTGCCCAATACACACCGGACTTGAATCTCGGCGGATTAATCGTTTGGGTAATTTATAGCGTAACCAATGTTTTGAGCTTGCAACTATTTCTACATCTTCTGGTCGCAAACCTACTTCTTCGTGTAATTCACGGTACATAGTTTGTTCTGGTGTTTCACCATCATCAACACCACCTTGGGGAAATTGCCAAGAATGTTGACCATAGCGTCTGGCCCAAAACACTTGCCCCTGATTATTGCAAATTACAATTCCGACATTGGCACGAAAACCTTCGGCATCAATCACCTTAGTGCCTCATTTGTAAGTCGATTTTTTATGATTGTTCCACATTAGCTGCAATACGGCAAATACTATTACGTGCAAGCCTCGTTAACACCTTCGCTTAAGGCAAATTAATGGCGAAATCCATTGCATGTGAATAACAAACAACACAGCCATACGTAAATACATAAAAACCACACTGTTTGTGCTGGTTACTCACAGCTTGTGCATAACTTTTGTAAAACACGCTCATTTAGCAAACAAATCCACAATACAAGATCAAAAAAGTGATGTTCTCCACAGAATCTGTGGATAAACATGTTTATACATCTGTATTTATCCTTACAACAATTATAGACCTTAATTAAAACTGAACACCAAAAACAAAAAAAACAATGTAGTTCAGTTACTTAGTTAATTTTAGCGTTTTAAAGCAGTGCATAAAATTGCACCAATCACAGCGCGTATAAAAATCAACCAACCGCTAAAGATATCCACTATCAAGCTAATTTGCTATCATGGCGTTGGTATTTATTCAACTAAATTAACAGTATGCAACCTTTAAAACCTCATTCAATTAATCAACTAATGCAACGTGTCAATAATATTGCAGGGCTCACACTTGGACAACTAGCACAGCAGTACCATTTTAAAACGCCAGATGATTTATTGCGTGAAAAAGGCTGGACAGGTCAACTGATTGAGTATGTATTAGGCGCAACCGCTGGTTCAAAACCGCTCCCCGACTTTGAAGATTTAGGCATAGAGCTTAAAACACTGCCCATTTCATATAAAGGCAAACCATTAGAAACCACGTTTGTGTCGGTAACCCCGTTAATAAATGTAACCGGTACGACCTGGCACTCAAGTAATGTTCGAAAAAAGTTGAATCATGTTTTATGGCTACCTATTTTAGGCGAGCGCGATATCGCTCCTTTTGATAGAACCATTGGCAGTGGCTTTTTGTGGCAACCTTCCCCCGCGCAAGATGCACAATTGCAGCGAGACTGGGAAGAACAAATGGAGCTTATAGCCCTTGGTAGAGTTGATGAAATTTCAGGTCATTTAGGGGATGTAATGCAAATACGCCCAAAAGCAGCGAATAGCCATATTGTTACCGATGCCATAGGCCCAAATGGGAAAATAATTAAAACCTTGCCGCGTGGTTTTTACTTAAAAACCAGTTTTACCGGCGAGATTTTAAAGCAGCAATTTCAGCTTTAATTGATGAAAAGTAACTAACGTTAGGCTTGTTTAACGCCCGTAGCTCGATGCTCGTAGCCCGTTTCTTTGTCCTTTTTTGCTATTTTTTACAAAAAATCCCCGCATGGGCGGGGATTTATAAATCAAAGTTGAACATTTACCTTAACCGGAGTTAAAAATAAATATTACTGACCTTTAACTTCTTTTAAACCATTGTACGGTGCTTTAGCGCCTAATTGCTCTTCAATACGTAGCAATTGGTTGTACTTAGCAACACGATCTGAACGGCTTAATGAACCCGTTTTAATTTGACCTGCAGCAGTACCTACCGCTAAATCAGCAATAGTTGCATCTTCAGTTTCACCAGAGCGGTGAGAAATAACCACTGTAAAACCTGCATCTTTTGCCATTTTGATTGCTGCTAACGTCTCTGTTAGTGAACCAATTTGGTTAAATTTAATTAAGATTGAATTGGCAATACCGTTATCAATACCGCGTTTTAAAATCTTAGTATTGGTTACGAATAAGTCATCACCCACTAATTGAACTTTATCGCCCATTAGTTTAGTTTGGTGTGCAAAGCCATCCCAATCAGACTCATCTAAGCCATCTTCGATTGATACAATTGGGTATTGCTCAGTTAAATCTTTTAAGAAGTGGTTAAACTCTTCAGATGTAAATTGCTTACCTTCACCTTTAAGGTCATAGATATTTGCTTCTTTGTTATAAAACTCAGAGGCCGCACAATCAAGTGCAAGGGTAATATCTTTACCAAGCTCATAACCGGCATTTGCAACTGCTACTTTAATGGCTGCAAGCGCTGCTTCGTTTGATGCAAGGTTTGGTGCAAAACCACCTTCGTCACCTACAGCTGTTGAATGGCCATCCGCTTTAAGTACTTTAGCTAGGCTATGAAATACTTCAGCACCCATACGCAATGCTTCACGGAAGTTAGTTGCACCCACTGGCTGAACCATAAATTCTTGAATATCTACTGAGTTATCAGCGTGCTCACCGCCGTTGATGATGTTCATCATTGGTAGTGGCATAGAGTAAACACCTGGCGTGCCATTTATGTCCGCAATGTGCTCGTAAAGCTCTACTTTTTTAGATTGTGCAGCCGCTTTTGCGTTGGCAAGTGAAACCGCTAAAATAGCATTAGCACCTAGTTTTTCTTTGTTTTCAGTACCATCTAAATCAAGCATTACTTGGTCTACATCACTTTGAGCAAGTGCATTTTGACCTTTTAGTGCTTCTGCAATTTCGTTATTAATGAAGCCAACCGCTTTTAATACGCCCTTACCTAAATAACGCGTTTTATCACCATCACGTAATTCTAATGCTTCGCGAGTTCCTGTAGATGCGCCTGAAGGTGCAGCAGCACGGCCCCACGAACCATCAGCTAAATATACTTCAGCTTCAACAGTTGGGTTACCACGCGAGTCCATAATTTCACGACCGATTACTTTTACGATTTCTGACATCTTGATTCCTCTATATTCCCAAAATGGTGAGTGCGGCTAACCTCAGTTTGGCTAGCCTTAGAAACAAAAAAGGCCGCGCATCATGCACAGCCTTTTTATATTACGAAGACGCTTTTTGGTAGGTATGAGCCGCAGCTACAAACCCTTCAAATAGCGGGTGACCATCACGTGGTGTTGAAGTGAATTCCGGGTGGAATTGCGCTGCAATAAACCAAGGGTGATCTTTATTCTCAATAATCTCTACTAGTTTTTTATCTTCAGATAAACCTGTAAAGCTCAAACCAGCTTGCTCAAGCTGTGCTACAAAGTTGTTGTTAACTTCATAACGGTGACGATGACGTTCAACAATCTCGTCGCTGCCATACACGCCATGCACCTTAGAGCCTGGTGTTAAATGACATTTTTGTGCGCCTAAACGCATAGTGCCACCTAAATCAGACTTTTCGTCACGTAGTTCAACATTACCTTCAGCATCTAACCACTCGGTAATTAAACCAACCACTGGTGACTCTGAATTTGCGTTAAATTCAGTTGAGTTTGCATCAACTAAACCAGCAACATTTCGTGCGTACTCAATAAGCGCAACCTGCATACCTAAACAAATACCTAGGTAAGGCACTTTGTTTTCACGGGCATATTTAGCCGCTAAGATCTTACCTTCAACACCACGACCACCAAAACCGCCCGGTACTAAAATAGCATCTAAACGAGAAAGTACATCCGTTCCTTTGGTTTCTATGTCTTGTGAATCAACGTATTGGATATTAATAGTTAAACGATTCTTCAGTCCCGCATGTTTTAATGCTTCGTTTACTGATTTGTATGCATCTGGTAATTCAATATACTTACCTACCATACCAATCGTCACTTCACCCGTTGGGTTAGACTCTTGATACAATACTTGTTCCCACTCAGCTAAATCCGCTTCAGGCGCGTCTAAATGAAAACGACGACATACAAAGTTATCCAACTCTTGCGATTTTAATAGCGCAGGGATTTTATAAATACTATCTACATCAGGCAGTGAAATAACGGCTTTTTCTTCAACGTTTGTGAACAATGCAATTTTTGCACGCTCATTATTTGGCAATTTACGGTCTGAGCGACAAATAAGAATATCTGGTTGAATACCTACCGAGCGTAACTCTTTAACTGAGTGCTGAGTTGGTTTTGTTTTCACTTCACCGGCAGGGCCTAAGAATGGCACTAAGGTTAAGTGAATGAAAAGTGCGCGTTCACGACCAATTTCTGTACCCATTTGACGAATTGCTTCGATAAATGGTTGTGATTCAATATCGCCTACCGTACCACCAATTTCAACGATTGCTATATCATGGCCTTCTGCGCCATCATAAACACGTTGCTTAATGTCATTGGTAATATGAGGAATAACCTGAATAGTTGCGCCAAGATATTCACCACGTCTTTCACGACGTAGTACATCTTCATATACGCGCCCCTGCGTAAAGTTATTACGGCTGGTCATTTTGGTGCGAATAAAACGTTCGTAGTGACCTAAATCAAGGTCCGTTTCTGCGCCGTCTTCGGTAACGTATACTTCACCGTGTTGAATTGGGCTCATTGTGCCTGGGTCAACGTTGATGTAAGGATCCAGCTTTAGAATGGTAACATCTAAGCCACGGGCTTCTAAAATAGCGGCCAATGATGCTGCTGCAATACCTTTACCCAACGAAGAAACAACTCCGCCAGTAACGAAGATAAATTTTGTACTCATGCGAACCCTAGAATATCAGGAATTAAAAGGAATATAATACCCAAACAAGTGATTTTGGAATATAAACAAGACGGGGCGAAATTGTACCAAAACATAGCTAAGCAATCCAGCTATAAATAGCAAATCTGTGCACAAAAAACAGACATTTTTTATGTCCCTATTTATTTAATTTTTTTATTGCATCCCATGCAGCATCCATTTCCTCTAAAGACGCTGACTCAATACATTTACCCTGAGCAATTAAGTAATTTTGCACCTTTTCAAATCGTGCAGAAAACTTATCGTTGGCACTACGAAGCAATTGCTCTGGATCCCGTTTAACATGGCGCGCTACATTCACGGTAGCAAACAACAAATCACCTAGCTCTTCTGCTGTATGCGCTGAGTACGGGTTATGAGCTAAGGCTTCTTTCACCTCCTCAACTTCCTCACTCACTTTATCTATAGCGCCATGATAAGTAGGCCAATCAAAGCCTAAAGCAGCTACACGTTGTTGAATTTTTTTAGCTTTTGTTAAGCTAGGTAAACTGTTTGGTATATCTTGCCAAAGTGTTGAGCTTTTATCTTGGGGTCTAGTAGCACGCTCTTGTGCTTTTATTGCTTGCCATTGCGCAGCTAATTCGGCATCAGTTGTGGGTGTGTCTTGCGATGAAAATACATGCGGATGACGGCGCACTAGCTTCTCATTTAACGTGTTTACCACATCGTTAAAATCAAATAATTGCTGCTCTTGCGCTAGTTGCGCATAAAACACGATTTGAAATAACAGATCACCTAGTTCACCTTTCAGTTCACTTAAATCGTCGCGCTCAATACAATCAGCCACTTCATAGGCTTCTTCAAGAGTGTGAGGTACGATTGACGCAAACGTTTGCTTGAGATCCCAAGGGCATCCGCCCTCAGGGTTTCTCAGTGTTTGCATTATTTCCAGCAGTTGGCTTAAAGCCTCATTGTTAGCCTGATTACTGCCCTCGTTTTGCACTGTGTACCCCTTCGATCTGATGTAGCTTAGACAGCACTTTATTAGTGCCCTGTAAGTCATGCACTTCAATTTGCATCACAAAAATAGCAGTTTGAGTGCTATCAACCGTGTTTACGTTCATATTGAGCACATTAACTTTTTCATTGGCAAGTGCAGAACTGATGTCACGAATTAAGCCAGAACGATCACTGGCTTCAATACGAATAGTTAAGGCGTAAGAGCTACTAATATCATCTGACCAACTCACTGAAATAACACGCTCAGGGTGCTTGTTTTTTAAATTACTAAACGAATCACAATCCTCTCGGTGCACCGCAATACCGCGTCCTTGAGTAATATAACCAATGATTTCATCACCAGGTACTGGGCGACAACAACGAGCAACATGGCTCATTAAACTGCCGACCCCATCCACTACAATACCGTTTTTATCACCAGTCACTTTACTAGGCGATTTGAAACGAATTACCGGCTCATGCTCTGTTCTGTCAGTAATAAAGTTAAGCATTTGGTTAAGACGAATATCGCCTGCGCCAATAGCGACCATTAAGTCATCAAGTTCTCTAAAATTAAAACGCTTTATAGCGGGGTCTAAATCTTTATAAGTTAGCTCTAATTTTTGTAACTCACTATCAAGAATCTCTTTACCCGCACTTAAATTTTTATCGCGGTCGAGCTGTTTAAACCAATGGTGAATTTTGGCTCTAGCGCGAGACGATTTAATGTAACCTAACGATGGATTTAACCAATCACGGCTTGGGTTTGGCTGCTTTTGGGTTAGTATTTCAACTTGGTCACCAGTGCTTAACTGATGAGTAAATGGCACTATTTTGCCAAATATTTTTGCACCAATACATCGATGCCCTACATTGGAGTGAATGTAGTAAGCAAAATCAAGAGGTGTTGCTCCCAGTGGTAAGTCAAAAATATCGCCTCGAGGGGTAAACACATAGACGCGGTCTTCAACCACTTGGTTTTTAAGCTCTTGTGCTAAGTCGCTGCCATCGACCACTTCTTCTTGCCATTGCAGTAACTTACGCAACCAGCTAATTTTTTGCTCATAGCCTGAACCACGCCCTGGTAATGCGCCTTCTTTGTACATCCAATGCGCGGCGACACCCAGCTCTGCATCTTGATGCATGTCGTGCGTTCGTATTTGAATTTCAACGGTTTTACCCTCAGGACCAAACACAACCGTATGAATAGATTGATAGCCATTTTGTTTTGGAGTCGCAACGTAATCGTCAAACTCTTTATTTAAATGACGCCAATTAGTGTGCACTATACCTAGAGCACCGTAGCAGTCTTGTAATCGTTCAACCACAATTCGCATGGCGCGTATATCAAATAGCTGATCAAACTCGTAGTTCTTTTTCGCCATTTTTTTGTAAATGCTGTAGATATGTTTTGGCCTGCCGTACACCTCAGCTTTAATACCCGCTTCATGGAGGCGTTGTTTGACCTGTTCAACCATATCAACCATATACGCTTCACGGGCAAGGCGCTTATCATCGAGTTGCTTAGCAATATTTTTATAAATATCGGGGTGCAAATAACGAAAAGCTAAATCCTCAAGCTCCCATTTTAATTGACCAATACCAAGACGATTCGCAAGTGGTGCAAATATATCAGCGGTCTCTTTGGCGGCAACTACTCGCTCTTCTTCTGCGGCATCTTTGACGTTGCGTAAATGGCAAACCTGTTCGGCTAATTTAATCACCACAGCGCGCACATCTTCCACCATAGCAAGCAGCATCCGGCGAATATTATCGACTTGCACAGTGCCGTTGCCTTGATGAGCTAAGGTACTTATGGTCGCCATTTGTGACACACCTGTAAGCAGTACTGCAACATGGTTGCCTAAATGCTCTTCTACCGCATCAATGCTCACTACATCATTTAAATAATAAGGGGTTAAATAAGCAGTGGCTAAAGAGTCAGCATCTAAATTTAGCTCAACTAAAATCTCTACCATTTCTATAGCGGTATTTTGTCGCTCGCTGTTATCGCACGTTTGGCAAAGCTGCTGCGCTTTGTTGAGTAAGCTAATTTTTTCCTGAGACAAATCAAGAGATTCTACGCGCGAAAAAAAGTCACCCGCTTTGTCATGTTGATGAGATTGACGTGTCGCTACCATAATGCGCTTTACCTCCGTTGAAATAACGCCATAGTTTCGATATGCCCCGTGTGAGGAAACATATTCATTAGCCCTATTTTATTCAGCTCAAAACCGGCTTGCGAAATAATAGCGCTGTCACGGGCTAAAGTAACAGGGTCGCAAGAAACGTATAAAATCGCTTTAAACTGCGTTAATGGAAGCTGCTCTAAAACTGCCATCGCACCAGTGCGTGAAGGGTCAAGCACTAAAACATCTAATTCTTTATTAAACCACGGCGCTTTTTTAATGCTCGTGGTTAAATCAAAACAATGAAACTGGGTATTAGTAATAGAGTTAGTGTGCGCATTTTGTGTTGCTAATGCAACCGCCGAAGTCACGCCCTCAATTCCTGTTACTGTTTTAGCTTGTTTGGCTAGCACTAAAGAGAAGTTACCAATACCACAAAATAAATCCAGAACATTTTCATCACCTTGAAGTGCTAACCAGTTTGCAGCTTGAAGCAGCATCGCTTGATTTACACTCGCGTTAACCTGAATAAAGTTACTGAGCCCAAATTCAAACGTTATATTTAACTGCTCAAGTTTATAAAATGGCATAGCTAACTGCGAATGATCAATAGTATCACTGTCACTTTGCCACACTAATTGCCAATTATGAGCTATTACACTTTGCTCAACAAACGCCTTATCATGGGGTGAAATCGCTTTGGTATGGCGGATAACAATAAAATATTGTTCATCAGCGGCACATAACTGTAAATGACTAATACTATGCAGCGTCTTGTTTTGATTAATGACTTTATCAAATACATTAAATACATCGGCAAATACATCACTTAAAACTGGGCACTGATTAATACTAACAATACTTTTAGAAGCATTTGCTCTGTAGCCTACCCGCATTTTTTTTGCAGCCTTGTCGAACATAACAGCAATCCGAGCACTGCGTCGATAATGAGTTGCTTGGCTTAGCAGCGGAGCTTGCCAGTTTAAATCGGTTAATTTTGCAAACTTGGCAAATAATTGATTCACCGCTGCTTGCTTTTCAATTACCTGCTGTGTGGCATCTAAATGCTGTAGCTGGCAACCTCCACACTGGCTGTAATGCTCGCAAATAGGAACTGTGCGATATTCACTGGCTTTAATTATTTTAAGCGTATCAGCTTGGCTGTAACGTGCTTTATCATCAACTAACTTAGCTTTTACTCGCTCCCCAGGTAATGCTCCACTAACAAAACACACTTTATTATTGTACTTAGCAATACCACGGCCATGGTGATCCATTGCTGTAATATCGAGTTCAAGCGATTGCTGTTGTAGTGGTTTTTTCTTTGCTTTAAATATTTGTGCCATGAGGCATTACCTTAAAGGTTGATGAATTACGTCTCTACTTTGAGAATAGCTATGAGTATGTATATACTCACATTTAATAAAAATGATAATAATGCTCAGATTATGACCAAACTAGGCTTGCGCGATTCTGTTTTAACACTCACCCTGATCCCCACAGTGATCATTGGGCTATTACTAGGTGGTTATTTTACAATAAATCGTTACATTGAGCTTGATGAAATTTTATATCAACAAGGCACAACAATTTCTGAGCCTTTAGCGATTGCTCTTGAACAACCTTTACTGGAAAAAAATAAAAAACTACTTAACCGTGTTATTCGTTATACACATAACAAACACTCACCAGCAGTCAAATCAATTGCTATTTTTAATGATAACAACCAACTTATTATAACCAGTAATTATCATCGCTCGTTCGATACCTTAATTGAGCAAACGCAAATTGACAGTTTTAAAGCCACACATGTTCAGCAAACTGAAGAGTTAGTGACTTTTTTTACCCCTATCATTAACCATACAACACCCAATAGCGACTGGAATACTTCTGAGTTTCAGACCACATTAGGTACCGTGGTGATCCAACTTAATCGCGACAAAGCTGTTATTGGCCAGCAACGCGCATTATTAGTCAGCGGTATTATTATTATTCTCGCCTTAGTATTAGCTGCTATTTTAGCACTAAAACTTAGCCGTATGTTTATGACACCGCTAAATAAGTTAGTACTTGCTACCGACAGGTTAATTGAAGGTAAAAGACAAACAGGCTTAACTGAGCCCATGAATGGTGAGTTTGAACTATTGCGTGAAGGACTCAATACCATATCCCACTCTATGGTGATGCAAAAAGACGAAATGCAAAAAAATATTGATCAAGCAACTAGTGATTACCGCGAAACGCTTGAGCAATACGAAACACAAAATATACAGCTCACTATGGCTAAAAAAGAAGCCCAAGATGCTAACCGCGTTAAGTCTGACTTTTTAGCAAAAATGAGTCATGAATTACGCACACCACTTAATGGGGTTATTGGCTTTACTCGCCAGCTTTATAAAACACCGCTAAATAAAAACCAAAAAGATTACCTTGATACCATTGAGCTTTCAGCAAACAGCTTACTGACCATTATTAGCGATATATTGGACTTCTCCAAATTAGAAGCGGGTGCTATGGAGCTAGAGTCAATTCAATTTCAATTACGCGATAGCGTAAACGAAGTGATGACATTACTGGCACCTAGCGCTCACGACAAACAACTTGAGCTTTCTATTTATATAAATCCTCAGGTGCCCGATCACTTAACCGGCGACCCCACTCGATTTAAACAAGTGCTTATTAACTTGTTAAGTAACGCGATAAAATTTACTGAAAAAGGCGCTATTAAAGTCGATATTAGCCATCGTTTATTAGATGAGGAGCAAACTTCCATTTTAGTGTCGGTTGCTGACACCGGGGTGGGTATTCCTGCCGATAAACAAGACGCGTTATTTACCGCCTTTGGCCAAGCCGACTCTAGTATTACCCGTAAATTTGGTGGCACTGGCTTAGGGCTTATTATTACTAAACATATTGTTGAAGCAATGAATGGCCGTATTACTTTAAATTCAGCTCCAGGCAGTGGCACATGCTTTACCTTTAATGGCGTATTTAGATTACCAAATCATGTATTTATCAACGATTTGCCTACCCAATCATTAATTGGTAAACGTGTGCTTTACCTAGAGCCACATAAGCATACTCATCATGCCGTTGTTTCATTATTACAAGAGTGGAAAATTAGCGTCACTCGATGTCATAGCGAAAGTGAATTTTTAGAGTGTATCGAGAAATCAGAGATTAATTTTGATATATGCCTTATTGGTCACATGGCATCGGTTGATGATATGCAGCGCTTAAAAAGCTATGTAAAAGCGGTTAGAGAATCAACCGATTATTTATATTTAATGCTTAATACTGTATCGCACAATATGCGTGAAGCTTTTATAGGCAGCGGTGCAGATGCCTGTTTAAGTAAACCGCTCAACCATCGTAAATTATGTGAGTTATTAGCCGCACCCTATCGACTTGATCACCCGGCGCATAACATAGATCAGCATGAACAAACTCTACTGCCATTAAAAGTATTAGTGGTAGATGATAACGACGCTAATTTAAAATTAATATACACCCTACTAAACGAACAGGTGGAATTGATTGATACTGCCCATAATGGTTCACAAGCTTATAGCCTAAGTAAAAGTCATAAATATGATGTGATTTTTATGGATATTCAAATGCCGATAATGGATGGCATTACAGCCTGTAAACTCATTAAAGAGTCATCTTTAAATGAAGATACACCTATTATTGCCGTAACTGCGCATGCACTCAATAGTGAAAAAGAACAATTATTAAAAGATGGTTTTGAAGGCTATTTAACCAAGCCAATTGACGAAGATATGCTCAATCAAGTTATTTGCGATCATAGCCCGCAATTACCTGTAAGCCGTGATAAGTCAAAAAACACATTTGAACATAGCACAGCGCCTTTTAATAGCACTCGGCTTGATTGGGCGTTGGCGCTGCAACGTGCTGGCGGTAAACCTGAATTAGCCAATGAAATGCTCAACATGCTGTTATTAAGCGTGCCCGAAACCCTAAACTTATTAAATCAAGCAATAGTCAGCAATGACTGCCCTCAAGTACTCAGCGTGATCCATAAATTTCATGGAGCGTGTTGCTATACTGGTGTACCAAAATTAAAAACATTGGCGGAAACGATCGAAACGTCACTAAAAAATGAGTGCGTACTTGATAATATAGAGCCCGAACTGTTTGAACTTCAAGACGAGCTGGAAAACTTACTTGTTGATGCCAACATTGATAACAACAATAAAAAAGACGAGCTGTAGCTCGTCTTGTCTATTGTTATTTACAATTCTAAGCGCGGGCTTCAAGCATTAAGCGTTTCATATCACGCACCGCTTTATCTAAACCATCAATCGCTGCACGGGCAATAATAGCGTGACCAATATTAAGCTCGTAAATCTCTGGCATCGCTGCAATTGGCTTCACGTTGTGATAATGCAAACCATGGCCGGCATTAACAATTAAGCCAATACTCGCTGCATACTTAACGCCTTGGCGGATGTGTTCAAGCTCTTTTGCTGTATCTTCATCGTTGGTGGCATCGGCATAGGCTCCGGTATGAATTTCAACATAAGGCGCACCACAGGCTTTTGCCGCGTCTAACTGCGCTTTATCGGCATCTATAAACAGTGACACTTTAATACCGGCTTGCGTTAAAGTTTTAGTCGCTGCGGCGATTTTATCAATATTACCCGCTACATCTAAGCCGCCTTCGGTAGTAAGCTCTTCACGTTTTTCAGGTACTAAGCAAACATATTCAGGTTTAACCTCAAGTGCAATCGCAATCATTTCATCGGTTACTGCGGTTTCAAGGTTCATACGTGTTTGAATGGTTTTAGCCATCACATACACATCGCGGTCTTGAATGTGTCTGCGGTCTTCGCGTAAATGAATCGTAATGCCATCAGCACCGGCATGCTCTGCAACACTGGCTGCATGGGCTGGATCAGGGTAAGAAGTACCTCGAGCTTGGCGAAGCGTTGCAATATGATCTACATTCACGCCTAAAAGAATATCTTTCATGTTTGTACCTGTGAAATTTGTTTATTGAGAGCTAATAAATAACTCACGACTTTTTAATGGCTTATTGCCCAATAATGGCTTTAGTAAATAACGACTTAATTGCTTTGCCATATATAACACATCCGCTTGGCTAAAGTCATGATTTGCTATGGCATTAAGTTGTGAACCGGTAAATCCAGAACGCGTGTCATATTGCACCGAAAACCCTACTTCTGCAAAATAGCTATACGTTTGTGCCTCGTCAATTGGCTCACCGTCAGCGTCAAAACTAAAATCGACTCCATATCCTAGCAGCTCTAACAATTGAAATTCATAAGAGCGCAGTACCGCTTGCATGTCAGTACCGCTATTAAGGTTTTCTAGGTGTGTTTTATAAAGTTGAAAAACTTGATCAATGGGCTCATTAATCGGCACAATGCGATTAGTTAGCTCATTTAAATAAAAGCCACAATAAAGCTTATCACCAGTTAGAAATAACGGGTTGCCGTAGAGCTCAAATTTATTAATATATTTTAAATCGTATTTGCCGTTGTAATGGACGAGTAAGGATTGAAATGGTTGCAATTGGGCTTTGTGTTTAGTGGCCTGGCGGCCACTAACTCGTGCGAGCATTCTAAGCTGGCCAACGCCTTCTACCAGCATATCTAACATTACTTGCGAGTCACTGTAGGGACGTCGATGTAATAAATAGGCTTTGTAAAAGTCGCTGTCCATATTAGGCTATTCGATACTTATTAATCTTCACCGTAGCCTAAGCTTCTTAAGGCACGTTCATCGTCAGCCCAGCCCGATTTTACTTTAACCCATAGTTCTAAAAATACTTTATTTTCAAGCATTTCTTCTAGGTCTTTACGCGCTTCACGGCCGATCACTTTTAGCTTTTCGCCTTTGTTACCGATAACCATACGTTTTTGCGTTTCACGCTCAACCAAAATAAGGCCATTGATGTGCCAAACGCCGTTTTCTTGCCATTTAAACTGCTCTATTTCCACAGTCACTGAATAAGGTAGTTCCTCACCCATAAAGCGCATAAGCTTTTCACGGATCACTTCAGCAGCCATAAAGCGCATTGAGCGGTCGGTAACGTAGTCATCCGGAAAATAAAATTCGCACGGCGGTAAACGTTTAGTCACTTCTTCTTTGATCAGGTTAATGTTTTTACCCTGAGTCGCAGAGACAGGCATAATGCCTATAAAGTCAAACTTATCGCCTAAGAATTTCATGTGTGGCAGTACAAGATCGCGATCTTTCACTTGGTCAATTTTGTTAATAACTAACAATACCGGCTTGCCACTTTGGCTCACTTTGTTTAGTACCATCTCGTCATCGGCATTCCAATGGGTGCCTTCAACAACAAAAATAATCAGTTCAACATCGCCAATTGAGCTCGACGCTGCGCGGTTCATTAAACGGTTAATGGCGCGCTTTTCTTCAACATGCAGACCTGGGGTATCTACGTACACCGCTTGGTGTTTACCCTCGGTATGAATACCCATAATACGATGGCGCGTGGTTTGTGGCTTACGTGAGGTAATACTGACTTTTTGCTCAATAATCTCATTAAGCAAGGTTGATTTACCCACATTAGGACGGCCAACAATCGCAACCATGCCACAAAATGTGTCTATTTCGCCTTCATGAGGCTGTATTAAGGTATCAAGATTCATTTTTAAGTATCTTCAATGCTTTTTCGGCCGCTTTTTGTTCGGCTTTACGCCTTGAGCTGCCAACAGAAATAATGCTATCCATTCCATCAACGATACATTCAACCGTGAATGTTTGATTGTGTGCCTGACCTTTAGTGTCTACTACAGTATAGCCAGGTAATGATAGCTTACGAGCTTGCAAATACTCTTGCAGCAGGGTCTTAGGATCTTTTTGGTTAAGCCCTGGTGAAATAGCATCTAAACGTGATTCATACCACGCTAAAATAAGCTCGCCGCAACGATCAATGTCTGAATCTAAAAATACAGCGCCAATTATAGCTTCCACTGCATCTGCTAGGGTCGACTCGCGTCTAAACCCGCCACTTTTTAGCTCGCCAGGGCCTAAACGCAGGTAATCACCTAGCTCAAACTCAAGGCCAAATTCAGCTAACGTCTGGCCGCGAACTAAAGTCGAACGCATGCGGCTTAAATCGCCTTCACGTGCTTTAGGAAATTTAGCGTACAAGGCATTGGCAATTACAAAGCTCAAAATCGAGTCGCCCAAAAATTCGAGTCGCTCGTTGTGTTGACCTTTGTGGCTGCGGTGCGTCATTGCTTGCTCAAGTAGGCCTTGATCAGCAAATGTGTAGCCAATTCTTTTGTATAACTCTGTTACATTTTTTTTCATTGTTACTGAATATTACCTAGGCGTTCAAAACGAACACCAGTTGGAACCCATCCTGGTAAAATGTCATCTGGGCCATTATCAAATTCAAAACTCATCCATATAAAGACAGCTTTACCCACCAAGTTTTCTTTTGGTACAAAGCCCCAAAAGCGACTATCTTGGCTGTTATCGCGATTGTCACCCATCATAAAGTAATGATCAGCAGGCACCACCCATTCATCTGCAGGAGTGCCCAATTGCTGGTAGTAACGCCCTTTACGTTCAGGCGATTTTGGGTTGATTAAAATATCATGGCTAGAGGTCGTTAAATCTTCATTTAAACGCGCTAAAGCCATTGGGCCTTGCATAAATTCATCATCATTAATTAATTTAAAATCAATTTTATTGAATTCGTTGCAAAGAAGCGCGCCTTTTTGAACTTCGCCTTCTTCACATTTTGGTTGAATATATAAACGCTTATCGCGATAAACAATTTTATCGCCAGGTAAGCCTATAGCGCGTTTAATATAATCAACTCTTTCATCTAATGGGTATTTAAAAACAACAATATCGCCACGCTCTGGTTCGCTCACATCCACTAACTGGCTACGCCATACTGGGTCTTTAATTCCATAAGAATACTTTTGCACTAAAATAAAATCGCCTACTAATAAGGTTGGCATCATCGAACCCGATGGGATCTGAAACGGCTCAAAAATAAACGATCTAAAAATAGTGATAGCAGCAATCATCGGAAAAATCGACTTTGCTGTTTCAGTAATGACTGGCTCAGGCGCAATCAATGCTGCGGTTTCTTCATCAAGTTGGCCACCGGCAGAAGTCTGTGCAAGTGCCAAACGTTCTTGCCTTTTAGGGGCAAACATTAAGTGATCTATTAACCATATTAGGCCTGAGCCTAAGGTTAATAACACCAATAAAACTGAAAAGTAGCCAGCCATTTATTATCCCTTTATTTTTTATTTACCAACTTTTAAAATGGCTAAGAACGCTTCTTGAGGCACTTCAACGTTACCAAGTTGCTTCATTCGCTTTTTACCATCTTTTTGTTTTTGAAGTAATTTTTTCTTACGACTCACGTCACCACCGTAACACTTCGCGATTACGTTTTTACGAAGCTGTTTCACTGTTGTGCGCGCGATTACATGCTGACCAATTGCTGCTTGAATCGCAATATCAAACATTTGACGTGGTATAAGCTCTTTTAGCGCATCAGCAAGCTGACGACCACGAGACTGCGCGCTATCGCGGTGTACAATAATAGCAAGAGCATCAACACGCTCGCTATTGATGAGTATATCTACACGAACCATGTCTGAGGTTTGGAAGTGCTTAAAGTTATAATCAAGCGACGCAAAGCCACGACTGGTTGATTTTAACTTATCAAAGAAGTCCATTACCACTTCAGCCATTGGCAGTTCGTACGTTACTGCAACTTGCTTACCATGGTAGCTCATTTTAGTTTGCATACCGCGCTTATCAACACATAAAGTGATTACGCTACCTAAGTACTCTTGCGGTACTAAAATGTTTGCTTCTACTACTGGCTCACGTATTTCTAAAATATCGTTTACAGCTGGTAGGTCCGACGGGTTATCTATTTGTGTAGTGCCCTCTTTAGTCACTACCTCATAAATAACCGTTGGTGCTGTGGTGATTAAATCAATGTCGTATTCACGCTCTAAACGCTCTTGAATAATTTCCATGTGCAGCATACCTAAGAAGCCACAACGGAAACCAAACCCTAACGCGGTTGAGTTTTCTGGTTCAAAGAATAACGACGCATCGTTTAAGCTTAGTTTATTAAGTGCATCGCGGAATGACTCGTAATCATCCGACGCAATTGGGAACATACCAGCATAAACTTGTGGTTTAATTTTTTGAAAACCTGGTAAGCGCTCTGGTGCCGCATTTTTTTGATGAGTAATGGTATCGCCCACCGGTGCACCGTGTATTTCTTTAATACCTGCAATAACAAACCCTACTTCACCGGTACGTAAAATACCGGTGTTAGTTTGTTTAGGCGTAAAAATCCCCACATGATCTGCGGTATGTACGTTCTCGTTTGACATGATTTTAATTTTGTCGCCCGCGCGAAGTTCGCCATGTTTGATACGCACTAGCGATACAACGCCTTGGTACGGGTCAAACCAAGAATCGATAATTAGCGCTTGTAATGGCTCGTCTTTTTCACCAACGGGTGGCGGTACATCTTTAACGATCATTTCAAGTACTTCGGCAATACCCACACCTGTTTTAGCACTACATTGCACGGCATCAAGGGCATCAATACCAATGATGTCTTCAATTTCTTCGGCTACACGTAATGGGTCAGCTTGCGGTAAATCAATTTTATTTAGAACCGGTATAACTTCTAAGTCCATTTCGATGGCGGTATAACAGTTAGCTAATGTTTGTGCTTCAACACCTTGGCCAGCATCAACAACCAATAATGCGCCTTCACACGCAGCTAGTGAGCGTGATACTTCATAAGTAAAGTCAACATGACCAGGAGTGTCGATAAAGTTGAGCTGGTAGGTTTCACCATCGTTTGCCTTGTAGTTTAACGTTACACTTTGCGCCTTGATGGTAATGCCACGTTCACGTTCAATATCCATTGAATCCAGAACCTGCTTCTGCATTTCACGGTCGGTTAAACCACCACAAACTTGGATCAAACGGTCAGAAAGGGTCGATTTACCATGGTCAATGTGGGCGATGATCGAAAAATTACGGATATGCTTCATAAACTGGATTCTAAACTTCTATTTTAAGGACTAAGGTCGCATGCCTAAATAACTTGAAAATACTTGCTGTGCATTTTCAAGTTACTGTGGCATAAAAACGCAATTTTACATTTAATTGGCGTCAATCACCATCTATTTGAGTTAAAGGAAGGCTAATTGGATGAATTTTTATCACTTTAATCTCATGTCTAAGTGATTTCACCCATGTTTTAGCAATTAAGAAGCCGGTGATGCCACCTAATATCGCAGCTAAAATTTGCCAGCCTTCGGCTAATTGTATTAATTCACTAGCTAATAAGGCGAATATTAAACTTAAAAATAAGGGCAGCATGTAAACGGCAAAGGCATGTTTTACAACATGGCTATCATCCAGTGACAAGGTCACTTTTTGCCCCACCTCTAATTGCGTTTCAAATTTGTAGGGCAAGGTTTTTTTGGCAGTACCAAATAACTTACTAAACACTTGAGAGCCACAACGTCCATTACAGCCTTCACATGCCTGTTTTTGTTGGGCTTCTAAATGCGCAACGTGGCCACTAAGGGCCACGACGGTTAACGTTTGTTCTATCATTTATAACGCCCGTGAAACAGACTCAGCAATCGCTTTGGCGCTCATGGTTGGTATATTCCCCACCACAGACACATCAAAATTTCCGCCGTTGTGCACATAAATAGTGGTGGCTCCTGAGGTCAGAGCTCCGCTTAAACGCTTACCTGGTAGTGGCCGTTGTATAAATACTGAGACCTCAACAAATCCATCAGAGAATAAATAGTAATCTGTTAATTCATTGTTTAAGTCGAGCTTATGTCTATCGGACTTGAGTAATTCAAACCCTTCAGGTAGCCATCCAATAGTCCAATTCATAGCATTTGCTTTGCTTTGTTCATCAATTGAATTAGCGGGTAATGGTGTTGGAAAATTACGATTAAGTACTTCTAATAATAAGCTTGCCGGTTGCTCAGTTACGCTAATGTGGGTAAGTTGTAATTGCTCTAGCGCTTCGCCTTGGTGATTCACATAGGCGGCTTTCAACAATAAAGACGACTCAGTATCAATCCAAATCCAATAGTTATATTTGTCATCGTTTTTAGATTCAATTCGAACCAGCTGAGCAGGACGCCCCGCAATACGGCCTTTACCACCAAGCACAAAATCATAATGCGCACTTAAGCGGTTAATATCTTTAAATAAGACTTCTGGGATGGGGCCTGCAATCGAGTCAGTTGTTAACGAGTAAGGTTCTGATTGTGGCTCAAAGTAGGTAACTTGATCGTCAATGCGGATCATTTCAAGGCCTGCACCATTAAGCAAACTTAAATGCTCTAGCTCTATATCACCTTGTTTAGCATGCACCCAGCGGTAGGGCTCCATACTTTTACCCTTAACAACAACAAAAGAGGCGTCGAAATTACGAGTGTGAACTGCACTGGCCATTTCAAGCAGTAAATCTTTAGCAGGGTTTGTGTCATTGGCAAAAGTATTAAAACTCAGCACCAATGACATAATAAAAGTAATTACTTTCATCTAATTAGTTTTTTTCCTCTGGGGATGTTTCATCTGTTTTAGCTGTTTTTAACGAATGAGCCACTCGCGCTTGACGTTGATGTTCAAGTACTAATGCGCCAATGCGTTGCTGCTGAAGCTCTCGTAAACCTTGCTCTGCGTTATCAAGTGCAGGTGCTGATGAGTAGCTTACAGGCGACGCCATGCCGGTTAACGGCGTGGTTTGCAATAAAGGAATTTCGTTTTGCACAGCATCTTCACCTTGCGGTAAGGTGTTCACGCCAACGATAGTAAACATTGCTACGCTCGCAGCAATTGCTAGTTGGGCAACCGGTTTACGCCAATTAAACGCCACTACTTTATTATCTGTTTCGGTATTAGAAGCGGCAGCCACATTGTGAGACTGGCTAAAGTCTGCATAAACGGGCTCGCTCTCAAGTGCTAACGAAATGCGTTCGCTAATATCAAAGTCCATATTATTGTTATTTTCTTTAGCTCGCATTGCATCACCAATTAACGCGTAACGGCCAAACGTAGCTACATCATCCGATGCAATAGTTGCATCCTTTAATGTTTGTTCACCGTCAAGTAATGCTGATAACGATTCGTTATCTAAGCGGTTAACGTGTGCTTTTGTCATACTAAGACTCGCCTATCAATGGGTTTAATTTATTATCAATTGCTTCACGGGCACGAAAAATACGCGAACGTACCGTCCCGACTGGGCAATCCATAACCACGGCTATTTCTTCATAGCTCATACCCTCAATTTCTCTAAGAGTAATCGCGGTTTTAAGATCTTCAGGCAAACTATCAATCGTATTAAAAATAACAGCGCGGACTTCTTCGCTTAATAGTAAATTTTCAGGTGACGCGTTAGAACGCATTGAATCTGCACCTTCATAAAACTCGGCATCGTCAGCATCAATATCATTTGCTGGCGGTTTACGCCCTTGAGCCACTAAATAATTTTTAGCACAATTAACGGCGATACGGTAAAGCCAAGTATAAAAAGCACTATCACCACGAAAGTTTGGAAGGGCACGATACGCTTTAATAAACGCTTCTTGTGCTACATCAGCAATGTCACCTTGATTTGATACATAACGAGAGATCAAACCGGCTATTTTGTTCTGATACTTCTTAACTAATAGGTTAAAGGCGTTTTTATCTCCCTGCTGGACCCTTTTCACTAACGCTAAATCTAATTCCTGCTCGCTCATTCGAGCCGGTACTCCTCTGATTGATTCTTGCTTATTATTCATAGTGTCGCCATTGTTCACACCTACTCTGACCCCTAGATGAATAAAAAGTTCTGACTCATATTGTTTTTTTATAAAATAGCTACAAATTACGCGTTTATACGCTAAAACCACTTAGTAGTAGTTCAACAAATATGGTACAACTATAAGTATTAAAAATAAATATTGCTCTATCTGAGCATTGTAACCGCAAAGTACCTCACAGATGAACCAAAATAAACATCACATTACCGATGTCGCTATTATTGGTAGCGGCGCAGCAGGCTTATCACTTGCTTTATCTTTGGCTAATTACTGTAACGTTACCGTGATCAGTAAAGGTGAATTAACCGAAGGTTCTACTCTTTACGCCCAAGGCGGAATTGCCGCTGTTTTTGATAAAAAAAATGACAGTATAGAGTCTCACGTTGAAGATACCTTAGATGCAGGTGGCGGTTTGTGTGACAGAGAAGCTGTTCATTACACTGCCAGTAATGCACATGACTGCCTACAATGGTTGATTGACCAAGGCGTGCCTTTTGATATGGAATTTGATAGTAAAGGTAAAGAGCGCTTTCATTTAACCCGCGAAGGGGGTCATAGCCATCGACGCATTTTGCATGCCGCCGATGCCACTGGCAAAGCAGTGCAAACAACCTTGATTAGCCAAGTTCAAGCGCACAGCAATATCACCTTGTTAGAGCATTACAATGCGATTGATCTAATTACAGATAAAAATATCGGTAAAACGGGGTCACATGTTCACGGTATGCATGTGTGGAATAAAAAGGCCAAAAAAGTAGAAACCATTGGCGCAAAATTTGTTGCCCTAGCAACGGGTGGCGCAAGTAAAGTGTACCTTTATACCTCTAACCCTGATGTTTCTAGCGGTGATGGCATAGCAATGGCATGGCGTGCAGGGTGTCGCGTTGCTAATATGGAATTTAATCAATTTCATCCAACCAGTCTTTACCACCCGGAATTACAAAATTTTTTAATTACCGAAGCAATGCGTGGTGAAGGGGCCTATTTAAAACGCCCTGATGGCACTCGCTTTATGAAAGAGTTTGATGAACGAGAAGAACTCGCTCCGCGCGATATTGTAGCGCGCGCTATCGACTTTGAAATGAAACGCCTTGGCGCAAATTGCTTGTATCTAGATATTAGCCATAAAGACAAAGATTTTATTATTGAACACTTCCCTACTATTTACGCTAAGTGCTTGAGCGTAGGGCTTGATATTACCAAAGAAGCAATCCCTGTCGTTCCTGCGGCACATTACACCTGTGGTGGCGTAATGACCGACTTTAACGGCAAAACGGATTTAGCAAATTTATACGCTGTGGGTGAAGTGGCTTATACCGGCTTACATGGTGCTAACCGCATGGCAAGTAACTCATTATTAGAGTGCATTGTATTTGCCCATGCAGCAGCAAAAGACATTTTGAGTAAAATAGAGACTGCACCCGCGCTGGCTGATTTACCTAGTTGGGATGAAAGCCGTGTATCTAACTCAGATGAAGAAATTGTCATCACTCATAACTGGCATGAGCTACGATTATTTATGTGGGATTATGTGGGAATTGTACGCTCAACCAAACGTCTTGAACGTGCGCTGCATCGTGTTGAACTGCTACAACAGGAAATACACGATTATTACGCAAACTTTAGAGTAAGCAATAACTTACTTGAGTTACGTAATTTGGTGCAAGTTGCCGAGCTTATAATTAGAAGCGCAATGGAACGTAAAGAAAGTCGTGGACTACACTTTACTATTGATTATCCAGAGCAAAATGAGAACCCAACGCCTACTGTTTTAGCTCCGCTGCGCGGTTAGCCGCATCAAGTGTTGCCCGTTTTAAACGCGCATAACTTTGCTCATCAACACTATTGGCTGAAATAATCAGCCAATAGTTTTTACTAAAGCCATTAATATACAGCCACACACTCTGACCAAGTAACCGGCTTTGTTTACTAATGAGCCCTTGAATTTGCCTGTTTGAGCCTTCAAAGCGAAATTGATTCGGCTCTAAGAGTATAATGCCTTGCTGTGGTTGAGCAGCCACGATTTTTCGCCAAACAATAATGCCAGCAAGTGTATTAAGTGCAATACAAAAAAGAGTTGCCACCACCGAGTTCATAAATAGGCACAACACTAAAGTCAGCACACAAAAAAAGACCACAATCGGTTTGTGGTCTGTTTTATTATTTGTAACGGTAAATCTATACACGAACTCGGTCTAAAATTAGCTGAACCATGCTGTTTAGTTCAGCGTCTTTACATTCTTCATGGCCCATAAACCAAGCGAATAAATCTGGGTCTTCTTGGGTTAATAGACGCTGAAAAATCGCTTGCTGTTTAGCATCTAACGAGTCATAAGCTTCTTCAACAAACGGCATAAACAAAACATCTAGCTCTAACATGCCACGGCGACAAGCCCAACGGATACGTGCTTTACTATGTATTTCAACCATTTTAAACCTCATATTTAATTAACTCGAGTTTACCAAATACGCGTTAATTTAACAGCACTAAGTTATAAAAACATCGTCTGTTAGTCGCTGTACCATACGCTTTAACTACGTTATTATGTGGCCTCATTTGTTATTGCAAAGAAGGTGTTTATGTCTCAGGTTTATGCATGTCCTTTATCACATCAGGTTATTAGCCTCTCAGGCGCAGATAAATTATCGTACCTCCACGGACAAATCACTCAAGATCTAAATAAACTTAACAACGATAACTTTTTGTGGGCAGGTCACTGTAGTGCAAAAGGTAAGTTATGGGGTGTATTTAAGTTATTTTCTTATCAACAAAGTTACTTTTTAACAGGCTCAAGTGCAGAAGTAGAACGCTCTCTTGCTGAATTAAAAAAATATGCTGTATTTGCAAAAGTTGAAATTAATAAAGCCTCAGAGCGATTAATTGGTTTACTTGGTGATGACCTAACAGGCTTACTCACACAACTCGACATTCACTTTAGCGATGACGCCACGGCTTGTGACTTCGCTCACGGTAAAGCTCTTAAGCTTGGATCAAACCGCATTTTACTAATGGTTGATAGCCAATTTTGCCTACCTGACGATGTGTCGACCCTCGATGACGATGCGCTATGGCAGCAAGCATCCATACTTGCTGGTGAACCGCAATTAAGTGTTGATGCGATTGATGAATACGTACCGCAAATGGTTAACCTGCAAGCCATTAACGGCATTAGTTTTAAAAAGGGTTGCTACACAGGCCAAGAAACCGTTGCACGTATGAAGTACCTAGGCAAAAACAAACGTGCCATGTATATCGTCTCTGGGCAAAGCGAAGGACAACTTGATGAGCCTGATATTGAAACCCAATTAGGTGAAAACTGGCGCCGCGCAGGTAAACTTATTGCGCAAAGCTATAATGAACAAACACAGACTTTAACTGGTTTGGTCGTGTTGCCAAACGATACTGATATCGATCAGACTCTTCGTGCAAAACACACCCCTTCGGTAGAGCTAAACATTCTGCCTCTACCTTACTCTCTTGAAGATGAATAATAGGAATGACTATGATCGTTGCAGCAAATAAAGTGGTAAAAATGCATTACTCTGTTTTAGATAATGACGGCAATACCATTGATAACTCATTTGGCGGTGAGCCATTAATTTTTATCGTTGGTACAGGCTACCTGATCTCAGGGCTTGAAAACGCGCTGCAAGGCAAGCAAGCTGGCGATACACTAAGCGTAAAAGTGGAGCCTGAAGAAGGTTACGGTGAGCGTCATGATCACTTAATGCAAGCCGTACCAAAATCAATGTTTGAAGGTATGGAAATTGAAGTGGGCATGCAATTTCGTGCAACCACCGATGACGGCGACCAATCAGTAATGATCATCGATATTCAAGACGAAGAAGTGATTGTTGATGGTAATAACCCACTTGCCGGTATTACACTTAACTTTGATGTAGAAATTTTAGAAGTACGCGATGCAACAGCCGAAGAGCTTGAGCATGGCCACGTACATGGCGAAGGCGGTTGTGGTCACGAGCACTAAAACCCGCTGAGTAAAATTGCTATAAGTTTATAAAAAAAGCGCCTTAGGCGCTTTTTTTATAGCATATTATTTTGTGTCCGTAATTTGGCTTGAGGCTCTGCTGCTGGCATTTCAACAGGGGTTATTTTATCTTTAAGCGCAGCAACTAATCCTGCTTGGTCATTCGTGCCTAAGCGATACTGGGTGCCATCTTTAAGCGTTAATTGCACAGCACTAAAACCTGATACCGTATAAATCCACCCATCGTGTGTAATGCGAATACCAATACCATGGCGGTATGAGTTTTGTACTGCTTTTACATCAACTATGTCTTCTAATGCTAACTTTTGGCCAGCAACACCAGGGCCAAATGCCCAGCTAATATGGGTTTCATCAACTTTAATGGTTAAACCGTGGAACAAAAAGCCCACCAGCACTAAAATACCAGCAAATACGATTAACGGGGCATCGGCACCAATTAAGTTCCATGCAAGCGCAACAAAACCGCTGATCCACGCTAATACTACAAATATAAATACCGCATACTGCTTATGCTGATACATAACACTCTCTATTAAAAAAGTTAAAAAATTAAAAACTGTATACTAAGGTTGCACTGAGCTCTGAATCGTATTTAAGCTTATCTTCTTCAGGCTTAGAATTATAACGATACATATAAGCAAACTTAAGCGATACCGCGCCAACCACTTGGCTAATTAATGCCGTTTCTGACTTTAACCGAGAGTTAAGCCCTGACAAAGACTGTTCTATACTGATATCTTGATTAAATCGGGTACGCTTAGATACTAACCTCTCCCACTGCATTGCAATACGAAGTAAATAACCCATTTTGTCTTTATCGTCGTCAAGTGCTGTTGACTCATCATCAGCAACTGAGCGATATAAACCTGGGCCAATATCTATATCTACTTTATTTTTAACCCCTTGATAAACACGTGCACCATAACCGGTTGCTATCGTACTTTTAAAATCAAGACCGCTAAATTGATCTTCCTCATAATCCCCGTAAATAAAGAACGACGAGTTTTTAACCCCTACTTTATAGTTACCTTGTGCAGAAACAAACACCCGATTAGCAGTAACATCCGACTCGCCCGTTTCTTCGTTTTCATCACGTTTGTACAAGGAGTCTATTTTGAATTGATTTCGCCAGTTTTCAAAATCTTGATAAAGATTCCCTTTAAGCTTAAAACTGGTGGAATTAGTGTTACCTTTACTTAAAATAAAACCAAATTCGGTATCGCCGTACAACACTTCGCCTTTGTGTAACTCATGAATTTCTTCATCTGAGAGTTCCCCATATTGATGAAAATCTTCAAAAGGATCAACAGCCCAGCTAAAGCAGCTAAATAATAAAAGCAGTAATACAAAGAAGCATCGCAAAATGCGTTCTCTTGCAAATGGCAATAACAAAAAAGCAGAGAGGTGGTTATTCACTTTCTTTCCACAAAATATGACAAAAAGGCGCGTCTTTATCACGGCTAATTAGAATTTTCGCAAATAGTACGTCTTCGTTATCAAACTCAAGGCCCACTAATACTTGAATAAAATGCTCAGGTTCAATTTCTAGGGCAACAAAGTCTTGCCACTGTTCATCGGGCTCATCTTCTTCAATAAAGCCTAGTTCTTCACGGTGTAGGTTAAATTCTTCAACATCTTTGTCGCTTAAATTATTGGGAGCCAGTTCTAAAAAAATATCATAAGCTTGATGAGTTGCTTCTTCTACCGTAAATAAACGTGGACCTGACATGAATGGTTAACCTCTGAGCTTTTAAGTGGCAATCATAATATCAAAAGTTGCTAGGGTTTTGATAAAAAAAACACGTTAATTACTGACTTTTTTATTTATTCCTAATACTTATAGATATTATTAAATTGGTTAGCACACGGGTCTGTTGACCTTGGAAGATTAAATAGCCATCAAAGATAGCTAGCCCCACGTGTATTAAAAAATTCAGTTTGTTTTTATTCACCTTCACCCACTTTACTTAACATCAATAAAAACATAAGCTCAAACAACAGGTCAGAGGAGTGAACAATGATAAAATTAGAAAAAAAACAGGGTATCGCTACCGTCACATTACATCGCGTAGAAAAACAAAATGCCTTAAGCTTTGCTATGTTTGTTGAGCTTAACAAAGTGATTAAAAATATAAAAAAAGACGCCAGTATTCGTGCAGTTGTATTAACCGGTGAGGGCGAACACTTTTGTGCTGGGCTCGATATTAACGCGGTTATGGCCTCGCCATTCAATATCATAAAGCTCCTATTCAAATGGCTTCCTGGTAATCAAAACCTAGCGCAAAAAGTCGTACTGGGCTGGCAGTCATTGAGTGTGCCTGTAATTGCTAAAATTAACGGAAACTGTCTTGGTGGTGGCCTGCAAATAGCGCTTGGAGCTGATTACCGAATTGTTCATCACGATGCCAAGCTCGCCATTATGGAAGCGCGCTGGGGATTATGCCCCGACATGGGCGCTAATGTTATGCTTGCAGGCTTAGTAAAACGCGACCAAGCACTTTGGCTAGCAAGTCATGCTGACCCCATTAGTGCTCAACATGCTTTTGAACTCGGTTTAGTAACAAAAACAACCGACGATACCGATAAAGCAACTAAAGAAATGCTTGATACATTACAAGCGCGTTCACCTGACACATTAGCAGCAATAAAACGTGTAACTCAACAAAGCTATAAAGCCTCTGCTCGAAAAATACTCGCCAAAGAAACATGGAGTCAAATTCGCTTATTAATCAACCCTAATACTAAAAAAGCCATTGCTAAAGCAAAAGGTAAAACTGATATTGAGTTTGCAAACGCCAAACGCTGGTAATACTAAGGCACAATGCACAAAACAGCGTTATTTGTTAAAGTGATAATCCTCTATTGTATTGAGTCGTCGCCATGAAATACTTTTTAAGTAGCGCTATCATTTTGCTTTGCTTGGCAGCGGGCAAACTTATTATGCACTTTATTGATGCCAGTTTTCCTGCGCCACTGTTAGCAATGGTTATTTTACTGGTACTGCTTTTATCAGGTATTGTTAAAGAGCAGCATCTTACCCCGTGTGCCACACCTATTTTAAATGTAATGCCTATTTTCTTTATTCCTGCAGGCGTTGGTTTTATTGAACACTTAGCACTTATAAAAACCCATTGGCCTTTCTTAACCGCCGTTATTTTATTAGTCCCCTTGAGTAGTTTAATTTTAGTGGCAAGCCTAGTAAGTTATTTTAAAGGCAGAACTAATAATGACTGATTTCAGTAGCACCATTTTTAGCCTTGGCTGGTTAACCATTCCATTTATTATTATCCTTTTTATTGCACTAAGGGCTGTTAATCTTAAAATCAATCAGAGTATTTTAAAGTCATTAACCAACCCCGTTTTTTTAAGCATCGGCATTATTGCCTTACTACTCGTTAACCTTAAATTACCCTATTCACAATTTGCATCGCATAGTCGGTTGTTAACGTGGTTATTGGAGCCGGCCATAGTCGCTTTGGCCTTGCCGCTATATCAACAATTTATGCACGTACGTAAAAACTTTTTACTTATTTTAGTTGCCTGCAGTATTGGTATTATTAACGCCACACTGGTAGCTTTTGTATTAAGCGTTTTATTTGCTGTCCCATCGCAGCTCAGCGCATCAGTTGCGGCACTTAGCGTTACTACACCTATTGCATTACTTGTCACCGATTCACTTGGCGGGATCAGCTCGCTAGCCGCTGCCATGGTAATTTTTATTGGTTTACTTGGCGCTTTATTTGGCATTTTATTATTAAAACTAATTAAAATATTTAACTTTGAGGCACAAGGAATCGCAATCGGTACCGCGTGTCATGCTATAGGCACCGCGGCTGCAATTGCCGAGCATCCAAAAATAGGGGCGTTTTCATCGGTGGCTATGGCATTGAGTGCGTTATTAACTGCTGTAATTGTGCCAATAATGTATCCAATTTTAGTTAACACTTTGTTATGATAAGCAGATAAAACACTATCGCTAAAATAGAGTCGACATGATCAGTTCTGAAATTCAGCAATTTGAAAAGTACTACGCCCTACTTACTGAATATTTAGTTACCTACAGTATGCAAATTGTCGGCGCTATTTTTATTCTATTGGTTGGCCTATGGGTAGCGAAAAAGCTCGCTGCAGGTGTTGCCAATTTGATGACGCGACATAACGTCGATATCACCTTAACTAACTTTGTTAGTAATGTCGTTAAAGTATTACTGATCATTATGGTGATCATAATTGCGCTTGGTAAAATTGGCATTAGTGTTACCCCGTTTGTTGCTGCAATCGGTGCCGCTTCTTTAGGTGCTGGCTTAGCATTACAAGGCATGCTTTCTAATTATGGCGCCGGGCTTGCAATTATTGCCACGCGGCCATTTGTGGTGGGCGATACCATAGAAATAAAAGGCGTTAGCGGCCAAGTAAAACTCATTGAGCTGGGTCACACCGTATTAATTAATGAAGAAAAAGTAGAAATAACGATTCCCAATAAGCATATCGTTGGCGAAATCCTACATAACTCATTTAGCTACTCCTTAGTAAAAGGTGAAATAGACATAGCCTACAGCGCCTGTAGTGATACCGCGATTAACCTAATTGAAAACGCATTAGCTAATCACGAACTGGTTGCTAAACAACCCAATGCACAAGTTGGCATAGAACGCTTTGCAGATAGCGGCGTAACTATTAGCTATCGATACTGGGTTCCTACCACTAAAATTATTGAAACTAAGCTCGCTATTAACGCCAGCGTGTATAAAGCAATTAACAATGCCAATATAGAAATTCCGTTTCCACAGCGCATTGTTACACTTAATAAAAATAACTAGCACTACTAATGTAACTAAAGCAAAAAGCTAAATGCACTTATAACTATAAAAATGAGCCAATTATGCATCAACCGCCCTTTTATTTAGGTGAATGGCAAATCACCCCAGCCAGTAACACCATTCAACGCGCTGAGGAACAAAAACAGCTAGAACCCAAAGCCATGGATGTGTTGCTGTATTTGTGTCAAAACCAAGCAGAGATTGTGAGTAGCGACGCGTTATTAACTCACTGCTGGGCAAACACAGAAACCGGCGATAACCCTCTGCATAAAACTATCACTCAACTTCGAAAAGCTCTGGGTGATAAGGCAAGCGCCCCGCAATACATAGAAACCATACGTAAACGTGGTTATAGGGTTATTGCATCGGTTGAGTTTCCATTAGCTGATGACCTCCCCAGCGAAGTTAATACATGGCAAGGCGGCTCTCCTTTTTTAGGTTTGAGTGCATATAACCCAACCGATACCCACTTATTTTTTGGTCGTAATCACGCCATCAGCAAGTTATTAGAGAGCGTATCAAACCAAGTAACATTGCAGCGCGCATTCTGTTTAATCCTTGGCCCTAGTGGCACGGGTAAATCATCATTAGTTAATGCGGGTATATTGCCAAAGCTGCTCGACGAGCGAGGCTATAACGGCATTAGAGTAATGTCGTACACCCAACTCGACTTTGCAGATGTAGCTGAAAATAGGCTGTATTTAGATCTCGCCTCAGCCATGCTAGATTGGGATATTAACGACATTCCAGTATTTACAGGGCTAAGCGCACAAACGCTGGCACAGCAACTAGAACATGATATAGATAATGTTATTAGTTGCTTAAAAAGTACAATTGAAAATACCCAAACAGCAGCAAAAACGCCGCAATTGTTTTTGTTTATAGACCGCTTAGAAGTGCTACTTTCCTCACCGCTATTTAGTAACGACACCCGAAGTCATTTTTTATCTGTTATTGAGCGTTTAGCGACCTCTAAAGCGGTGATTGTATTTAGTGCCTGTCGTAACGATTTTTACCCTTTAGTGGTTGAGCAGCCAAGCCTTATGGCCGGCAAAGCTCATGGCGCGCATTACGATTTAACCCCACCAAATCGCCATGAACTACAACAAATTATTCGTTTGCCAGCGTTAACCGCTAATTTAACGTTTTCGCAAGACCCAAACACTAAAACCCCGCTGGATGAAATACTTTGCGCCGATACCGCCAATAATCCAGATGCACTGCCCATGCTACAATATACACTGCAAGAGCTGTATTTACAGCGCAGTGATAATAATGAGTTATTGCACAGTGTTTATGAAAAACTCGGCGGTATTGAGGGTGCCATTGGTAAAAAAGCCGAAGAGGTATTTATAGGGCTTTCTCAAGCGCAACAACAGCAACTAAAAAGCGTGTTATCGCAATTAGTAACGCTAAACCCAGATGGTAAAACCATTACGAGCCGCGCAGCCCGCTTGCAAGCATTAACCAACACCAGCCAAAAAGAGCTGGTTCAAGCCATGGTCGATAGCCGCTTATTTGTATCGCATTTACAAAACCAAGAAGCCTACTTTAGCCTTGCTCACGAGGCATTATTACGCCAATGGCCACGTGCTAAACAGTGGATTAATGACCATAAAGATGCCCTTGCTATAAAAAGCCGCTTACACCACCACACGCAACAATGGCTTAATGAGCACAAAAGTAACGCCTATCTGTTAGCGCCGGGTAAACCATTGCAAGAGGCCGTTACCTTATTAAACGACAACATATTTAAACTAGATGATGACGAACGCGCGCTTATAACCAGCTCTCTTAAACACAGTAAAACAAAAACAACTATAAAACGCGGCACGGTTGCTCTGCTTTGTTTACTTACCTGTGTTGCCCTATTTATGAGTGTTACTAGCTTTCAAGCGCAGAAACTTGCACAGCAAAAACGCCAAGAAGCCGAAAGCTTACTAGGGTTTATGGTCGGTGATTTTGCCGATAAATTACGCAGCGTTAAGCGTATGGACTTACTTGATGGCATTAGTAATAAAGCACTTGAGTATTTTACTAATCAAGTTGAGGAACCAAGCTCGCTATTTAACTTTAGCAGTCAACAAGCCGAGTTTAAAAGTCGCTTTCAGTACGCACAAACCCTGGAAGCCATGGGGGAAGTCGCCTATTCCCGCGGTAAAACCATTGAGGCCTTCACTGCCTTTGAAAACGCCCGCATTCGCCTTGAAGCACTCTTAAAAATACAGCCAAACAACTTAGAGCTACTCACACTCGCCGGTGCCAATGCCTTTTGGCTCGGCCAGCTTCATTACGATAAAAGCGATTACGCTGCCACTGAGCCTTTCTTAAAAAAATATCATATCTACAGTAAAAAAATGTATTCATTAGCACCGAATGATTTTAATGCCATTATGGAGTTATCATATTCACACAATTCGCTGGGGTCTTTATATTTACAGCGATTTAACTACACTGGCGCTAAACAGCGCTTTGCAGAGTCGCTCGCCCTTAAAAATGAAGCGCTTGAGCTTAAACCCAATAATAAAAACCTATTACGCGATAAAGCCGATACCATCAGCTGGCTTGCTAAAACAGAAGAAAGATTGGGTGTTTTTAACGCAGCATTAACCATGTATGCAAATGCTTCTAATGAGTTAAAAAGTTTATTAATTGAATACCCAGATGATGCAAGTTTAGCAAGCAGTTTAGCTTATACTTATATTCAACAAAGCTATCTATTAAGCTACTTACCTAATAAAAAGCTAGCCTACAAAAAAGCACAGCAAGCTACAAAAACAGTTAATAGCGCACGATTGCAAGATCCAAAAAGTAAAGAAATTCAACATTCTTATTATCGTTTTTTGGCCCACCAGTTAGTGCTTTCACCTAATAAAAAAATTGATAAGCGAATTACCAAAATTATCAAATTTATGAAAGATCAAGGCTTTATAAATAACCTTACTGTTAATACACAATTGAGCCTTATACAGTACTTTATTGATAAACAGTCACCACTTAAAGCACAGGAGTTATTGACGGCACTTGAAAGTGATAAAAACTATAAACAGCATAGAGGCAATCTAATAGCAAGTGGCGATAATTTAGCGCCCACACGAATAAATTTACTTAAAGCTAAGTTAACTTCAACCAGCAAACAGCGAGAACAATTTTGCTTAAATGCGCTTCAAGCCATTGCTAAAACAGCAGAAACAAATCAAAGTGTTCGCATTACGTACCCGCTAGTACAGGCTTACACCTGCTTAAACCGAGCTAACGAAATCCCAAAAATAAGAGCAAGCCTAGTAAAGCTAGGTATTACTGACTTTAAACTATAACTATGAATACAAAGGAAATAATATGAATAACACTCAAGAGCAAATTCACTTTACAGTTAACATTGTACTGGGCAGTGACGACGAGGCTAACTTTACATACTCTATAGATGGTAGAAAAGTGACAGGCGGCGGAGTTGTAAGAACCGAAACCGCGGGCGTTTATAGTTTAGATGATGCTACGCTTGCTAAAGGCTTTTTATTCACTGGCGCCACTATTACCGATGTTAATAAAGAAATACCTTGCGCCCAAGACTTCAGCTTTAAAGTTAGTGATAACGGCCGCACAATTACTATTATCGATACCGATGAAAACCCTGGCACCGCCTGTTTAGTATTTAACGTTGAGTGCAATGGCAAAGCTTATAAAAGTGCCGATCCACAAATTGAAAACAAAGAAGAAAAGTAATTAACAACGTTTAATTATTAATTTCTAAATTGCACAGGGCTGATTTATTCCTGTGCAATTTTTATAAGCTAAACACTTTAACGCTAACACATACCAAGCAGCATTATTAATAACCATCCCTTATTACTAATCTATAATAAAAACCACAACTTTCAATTGCTAAATAATTAATTTTCACCTTGTACAGGTTACTTAAAACCTGTGCAAGCATGATTTTTACCATTAAATATCAAACAGTTAAAAACAGAAGGTTACCGAAAGGTTTAATTGCACTTTTTTAAGTAAATTTGTAGGCATCAAAAACGTCTGTACCATGCTAAGGCTAAAACGTGTCGAAACAAATTAACAATAAAGAGACTGCAGCAACTAATAACGATAAAGCATTGCCCTTCGATAGCGCTTTATTACCCCCTTTTTCGCATACTCAATTTGATGCATTAATTGAATTATTTAATGGCACCGCCGAAGGTATTTTTGTACTGAATGAACAGGGTGGTTTTGAGTTTGCAAATCCAAAGGCAGCACAGCTATTAGGTTACTCTCAGCAGTCGCTGATAGGCGAAAATTTACTGTCGTTTTTACACGGTGCAGACCTTGATAAATATAAACAGACCTTATTAAATTGGATTGGTATTAAAGACACCCCTCTTAGCATTGGCCCAAATGAAGTTACTATAAACAAAGCCAATGGCGATATGATTGAAGCTGACTTATCAATATCAAGCATGCCAAAAAGTCTCGCATCGGCGCAAAAGTTGTACGTGTGCATACTTCACGATCTTAGTACTCATAAAGCCATGTATAACCGTTTAAAAATACAGGCCTCAACCGATCATTTAACTGGGCTTGCTAACCGATTAGCTTTAGATGAGTCGTTAAAAAAGTACTGGCAAGAGAGTATTCAAAGCCAACAACCTTTAACCAGTATATTAATTGATGTTGACCACTTTAAAAAATTCAACGATACCTATGGGCATATTAAAGGCGATAAATGCTTACAGAAAATAGCAAAAATGCTATTACAATGCATTCCATCTAGAGAGTGTTTAGCTGCTAGGTATGGCGGTGAAGAGTTTGCGATTATTTTACCCCGTTGCGATATAAAAACCGCCACGGTTGTGGCCAACCATATACAACAACAAATTGCACAAATGAGCTTTACCGACATAGGTTTGCCACCAGAGGTTAAAATTACGGTAAGCCAAGGAATTGCCAGTGAAAATAATAACCAGTACCGCACCTACGAGGCGCTATTGTATGCCGCAGACACGGCTTTATACCGAGCAAAAACAGAAGGTAGAAACAAAATAAGTACGATTGTTTAAAGTTTAAATTAAAGGCCTTTTCATGACGCTATATATATTAAACGCCACTTCATGGGGGTGGCGTTTAGCTTAAAAATTAGAGTAATAACAAACTACCTAACCCTAAAAAGGTCACAAAGCCGACAATATCAGTCACTGTGGTTAAAATAACTGAGCCTGATAATGCAGGGTCAATTTTCATTTTATCTAAAATAGACGGGATCACTACGCCCGCCAACGACGCGGCCACTAAATTAAGCAGTATTGCCACGGTAATGGTTATACTAAGCATAATATCGCTAAACCATAGATACGTTAGCAAACCAATCACTAAAGCCCATACCAAGCCATTTACCGCCCCTACACGCAGCTCTTTTTTAAGTAGAGCGTTACGGTTTGAGTCGGTAACCTGACCAAGCGCAAGACCGCGCACTATAACTGTTAAGGTTTGACTACCGGCTATTCCGCCCATTGATGCCACAACAGGCATTAATACCGCAAGTGCCACCACTTGTTCTATAGTGGCGCCAAATAAGCCTATAAACCATGAGGCTAAAAATGCGGTTGCTAAGTTGATACCTAACCAAATACCACGGTTTTTAGCACTTTTGCGAACACTGGCAAATAGGTCTTCGTCTTCACGTAAACCACCCGCTTTTGCTGTGGCTTCGTCAGCAATTTCTTGACGTAACTCGTAAGCTGATGCGATGGTTAAACGCCCTATTAGTTTGTTTTCGGCATTAACCACGGGCATGGCCATTTGCTCGCTGTGAATAACCACCTCGGCGGCTTCATATAAATCGTGGTCTGCGTGCAATGAGGTAAAATCATGATTAGTTAAGGTGACTAAGCTTTGATTATCATGCGCTTTTATTAGGTCGTTAACTGCTACTTCACCAATTAAGCTGCCTTTGCGGCTCACTAAATAAATCACTTCGCTGTACTGCGGTAACCCTTTATGTAGCAGCTTTTTAGCGCCACCCGCAGTGAGCTTGTCTGACACCTTTAAAAAGTCAAAACCAATCCAGTGACCTAGTTGCTCAGGCGTATATTGTTGCGCCAGTTCGTATTGTTTAGTTTGCGCTTCATCAAGCTGTTTTTTTGCATAATCAGTAAAGCGCTGCGGGATCACTTCCTCTAATTCAAGCAGCTCTTCAACGTTAACTTCGTCTAATAATTTAAAACCGTCACTGTCATCTAGGGTTTGCAGTAACCATAAACAGCTATCTTCACTTAAGTTAACAAAAATTTCGTGTTGTGTGTCTTCATCTAATAAATGCCAAATTTCAAGGCGCTGCTCTTTAGGAATAGCTTCAAATAATAAAGATAAGTGTTCGGTTGATAAGGTTTGTTGAGCATCTATCAGTAATTTATTTTTACGCTCTGTGGTATCACACTGCAATAAGTCGTTTATGAGTTGTGGTAACTGATCAACCGGATACTCTATCATTTTAAAACCCTAAAATAGTCTTTCACTATAAATTTACTGTAATAAGTAAGCACTTATTAATAAGAATAGCTAATAGTGTACATTAGACACGACCAAAAATATTAAAAAATCTCTGTGTCGTTAGATATTTATAGCTGCTATCACCCACTCAACGCTAACCAATAAAAAAGCCGTAACAAATAATGTTACGGCTTAGTGTAGTTAGTATTTTAAATCGCGCTATATTTTAAATTGTCCTACTAGGTCACCCAAGTTTTCACCTCGCCCAGCTAGGTGCTTACTTACTGACGAAGTCGTTTTACTCGACTGTGTTAACTCATTAACTATTTCTTGAATCGCATACACATTGCGGTTAATTTCTTCTGTTACACTGCTTTGCTCTGTTGCTGCTGTAGCAATTTGCGTACTCATATCATTAATTGTTGTTACCGATGTAGTCACCGCACCTAAGCTTTCTGATATAGCGCGCGAAGACTCAACTGAACGATTACAGCTTTGTTGACTCGCATGCATAGCATCAACTGCTGCCGTCACTAAATTATGTAACTCGCTTAGCATTTCGTTAATTTCTAATGTGCTGTCTTGGGTTCTGCTTGCTAAGCTTCTAACTTCATCAGCTACCACCGCAAACCCACGACCTTGCTCACCTGCGCGTGCCGCTTCAATTGCCGCATTTAATGCTAATAAGTTTGTTTGTTCAGCAATACCACCAATTACACTCAATACGCTGTTAATTTTTTTAGATTGCTCACTTAACGAGTTAACCTGCTCTGCTGCTTGATTAATTTCGCCCATTAAGTTTGATACTTCGCTCAGTGAAACATCCACACAATCTTGCGCGTTAGCCACTTCTTTTGTTGCCGCCTGCGTTGACACTGCAACTTGTGTGGTATTTTGCGCAACTTCATGGGATGTTGCTGACATTTCGGTAATCGCTGTTGCCACTAAATCGGTTTCATGGTTATGCTTTAATAACTTGTCTTCTATGAGTAATGTTTGCGTATTAATATCTGAAGAGGCTGTTTTAACGTCACTTGTTACATCAACCACACCGGCAATAATACTGTGTAGCTTGCTCACAAATACATTGAAAGATTCACCTAACTGACCAATTTCATCATGGGTATCTATTTCTAAGCGTCGGGTTAAATCTCCCTCCCCTTTGGCAATATCATCTAAGCTTTGCACCATACGTTTAATTGGTTTTAGCATATTGTTAGAAGCGTACAACGCACCTGCTGCAGCTAAACCAAGAAGCAGAAGTGATATTAAAACCAAAGTGGTCATTTTTTCGCTTAAATGGCGCTCCATGGTTGCTTGATACTTTACCAGTTCGGCTTCAATATCATCCATATATGTGCCAGTACCTATCATCCAATTGGTACCTGGGATCATTGCAGCATAACCAATTTTTTCGACTAAGCCGGTGGTGTTAGGCTTTTGAAAATGATAGGTAAACGAGCCACCGCCTTTACGCGCTTGCTCAAGTAAGCCAACCACTATTTTTTTACCGTTTGGGTCGGTCATGCCTATTTTATTTTGCCCTTCTATCGCATCACCCAATAAGGCATGAAAAACACTAATACCATCGGTATCATAAATAAAGTAGTAACCATCTTCACCAAAGGTTAAATCTCGCAACGCATTTTTAGCGTCTTGCTCATTTCCTTGTGCTAATTGGTATTGCACTACTTTAGAGCCGATTTCTATTTCTGTTCTTAGCAAAGTTTGTTTATCAGCAATTAATTTAGTTTTAAACTCATTAAAGTTTTGCTGTTGATTTTGCATCTCTAAATAATAAGAACCTGCCATAAAACTGATTAGTAATACAATCAATGGTAAAACAGCCAACAGTAGCAATTTGTTTTTTAAGCTTAAATTACCCATTATTTCTCCAATTAACATTATTAGCCATTAAGCTTTTATTTTTCGGTAGCTTAATAACTACGTTTCCATTGTTTATATTACTGACAACAACGCCATAATTGTATGTAAATTAAGCACAAATAGCGTTATTTCGCAATTTAATATACTCGTATGTTAGTAAAACACATTAAAAGCCACTTTATAATTAGACAATGGTATACAGCTAGTAATAAACAACTGATTCATCTCATTATTACAAACCCTACTAGTACACATTTTATTAAATTTACTTAAAGCTAAATTAACCTGAATAACGCTATTTTAGCTTTAATATAAATTAAACATTGGGTATCAAACAAAGGTCTTGCTTTCTGAGTTAAAACGCAAATAATGAAACAACTAACCACTGGGTAAGAATGAGGAAAATGAGTTATATACTAACCACCCAATGCGCAGACGATATAGGCTTAATCGCCAAAATTACCGGACTGTGTAATGAGCATAATTTAAATATTATTCGTAATAATGAATTTGTTGATAAAGATGCACAGCGCTTTTTTATGCGCACAGAGCTTACTGGCGAACCACATGCTGAGTTTTTGTCACAACTGCGCGGCGTATTACCAGCTGGAGCAAAAGTGGCACTGCACGGTGCAGAAAAAACCAAAGTGGTACTATTAGCCACAAAAGAAGCTCATTGTTTGGGCGGCATGTTACTTAAGCAATTTGAGCAAGCCTTAAACATTGAGATACTCGCCGTTATCGCCAACTACCCTACTCTAGAGCCTCTAGTGAAAGGGTTTGATGTTCCTTTTCATGTGGTTTCTCATGAAGGACTTACGCGCAGTCAGCATGACGAAAAAGTCGGTGACTTAATTGCCAGCTATAACCCTGACATTATTGGCCTAGCTAAATACATGCGTATTTTGAGCCCTGAATTTGTGGGTCGTTTTGAGGGTAAAATCATTAATATTCATCACTCATTTTTACCTGCTTTTATTGGTGCAAAGCCGTATCACCAGGCATTTGAACGTGGTGTGAAAATTATTGGTGCCACAGCTCACTTTGTTAATAATGAGCTAGACGAAGGCCCTATTATTTTACAAGACGTGTCGAGTGTGACCCATGCGAATACAGCTGAGATGATGGCAAAAATGGGTAAAGATGTAGAGAAAACGGTGTTTTGTAAAGCACTGCAACTGGCATCAGAACATAAGCTGTTTATTAATGGCAATAAAACCGTGGTGTTTTCATAATTAGTTTTATATTAAAATTAAAAATGCCAGCGACTAAGCTGGCATTTTTTATAAGTAAATATTAAACCTTACTTAATTAGGGTGTGTAATACGTTGGTGCCCCAGGGCCTACTGGCATACCTAAAACAAATACCCATAAGTAAAACAGTACCACCCAGCCAACAAAGAAGATTAAGCTGTATGGCAACATAGTGGCTACCAAAGTACCTATTCCCATGTCTTTTTTGTATTTAGTGGCAACCGCGAGAATTAAACCAAAGTAACTCATCATCGGGGTAATTAAGTTAGTTACTGAATCACCAATACGATAAGCCGCTTGAATTGTCTCGGGTGCATAACCTATAAGCATTAGCATAGGAACAAAAATAGGTGCTGTTACTGCCCACTGCGCTGACGACGAGCCTAAAGTTAAGTTAACTAAAGCACACATCAAAATAAACAGTACAAATACTTCCGGCCCAGTTAAGCTAAGAGCTTGTAGTAACGCGGCACCGTTAATCGCTAAAATTGTGCCTAAGTTAGTCCATTTAAAAAATGCCACAAACTGTGCAGCAAAAAACACCAATACAATGTACATGCCCATAGAGCTCATACTCTTGCTCATGGCATTGATCACGTCTTTATCATTTTTCATGGTGCCAACCACGCGACCATACACAAAACCCGGAATACCAAAGGTGACAAAAATAAAAACAACAATCCCTTTTAAAAACGGAGAGTGAGCAACTAGACCTGTTTCAGGGTTACGTAAAATACCGTCTGCTGGAACAATAGTCCAAGCGAGTAACAACGAAACAACAAGTAATGAAACTCCAGCCCATTTTAAACCTGATTTTTCTTTGTCAGTTAAACCGGCAATATTATTTTGAGCTAAATCTTCGCTGGCTTCATCTGGGTTATATTTACCTAAACGTGGCTCAACAATTTTCTCAGTAACAAGCGTACCCAAAACAGCAATTAGCAACACTGAAATCATCATAAAATACCAGTTTGCTTCAGCGCCTACTTGGTAAGTTGGGTCAATCATTTGTGCTGCAGGCGTCGTAATACCTGCTAATAACGGATCGATAGTACCCAGTAATAAGTTAGCGCTATAGCCGCCCGATACACCAGCAAACGCGGCAGCAAGACCTGCAAGTGGATGACGACCTAAACTATGAAATATCATTGCCGCTAGGGGGATCAATACTACATAACCCAGCTCAGATGCTGTGTTTGATAAAATAGCAGCGAAAACCACCATGAAGGTTACTAAACGTTTAGATGCCCCCATAACCATGCCACGCATTGCCGCAGACAATAGTCCTGAATGCTCTGCAACACTCACACCTAATAGCGCTACTAGCACCGTACCCAGTGGCGCAAAGCTGGTAAAGTTGGTCACCAAGCCCGTTACAATACGCTGTAAGCCCTCAGCACTGAGTAGGCTAACCACTTCAATTACACCATCGGGATCGCGCCCGGCAGAGCCCTCAGGGCGAGGATCGATAGCACTTAGTCCAAACCAATCGGCAACGCCACTAAATAAAATAATGGCAATACAAAACATCGCGAATAAGGTAATTGGATGGGGAAGCATGTTCCCTAAAAATTCTACCGTGGCTAAAAATCGATTAAACCAGCCGCCCTTTGCGACCTGATTTTCATCTTGGGATGTGTGTGGTGAGTCTATTGAGTCTGACATACCATGCTCTCTTAATTACAAAATGCCCGTAACCTAGCATTATTTTCTGAGCAGGTCATGTAATAAAGATGAATGACTTGTTATGTCATGGTAATAACTGAGGGGTTTGTTGTGATTGGATTGCAAAAAAGAGGCTCTCGCCTCTAATTTAGTCTGCTTGGGCTTGCTCTATCGGTTCTAGTTGTAGTTTTGCAGCAATTAAAACAGCTTGGGTACGGTTATAAACACCGAGTTTTCTAAATATGGCAGTAATGTGTGCTTTGACTGTGGCTTCTGAAATGTGGAGTTCGTAGGCTATTTGTTTATTCAGTAAACCTTCGTGCAAGTATTGTAATACGCGATATTGCTGTGGAGTAAGTGATGCCACTTGTGCAGCAATTTCTCTATCTGCGCTTTCGATTTCAGCCACTTTACTTTTTAGTTCAGTTGGCAGCCAAGTATCGCCTTCGAGTATTTGGTTAATTGCGTTGGCAATATCATCAGATGAGGATGATTTAGGAATAAACCCCATAGCGCCATAACCCATAACTTTCGAAACAATATTTACATCTTCACTACCCGAAACCACCGCAATAGGTAAGCTTGGGTAATCTTCACGTATACGGATCAAGCCGTATAAGTCACCGTTACCTGGCATGTGTAAATCTAGTAGTAATATATCAAGGTCTTCTTGTTCGCTTAACACCTGCAGTGTGCTGTCAAAATCTGCTGATTCGAAAACTTCTAAACCCGCAAACTTTGCACTCAAAGCGCCTTTTAGTGCTTCACGAAATAACGGATGATCGTCCGCTATTAAAAACTGACTCATTGTTCACTCCCAAAAATTCGGCCGCTATCCAATAGACAACAGCCGATATACTACGTTTAGAATCAACTTCTAATCAAGCTTTTAACGCGAAATTAACGATTTAATCGATTTTCTACTAACTCATCAACCACAGACGGATCCGCAAGCGTTGAAGTATCGCCCAGCTGTTGATGTTCATTTGCCGCGATTTTACGTAAAATACGACGCATAATTTTACCAGAACGTGTTTTTGGTAGACCTGGCGACCACTGAATCATATCCGGTGATGCTATTGGGCTTAGCTCTTTACGAACCCAATTACGGATATCTTTAGTTAGCTCATCACTCACCGTTACACCCTCGTTAGGAGTTATGTAAACGTAAATACCTTGGCCTTTAATATCGTGTGGGTAACCTACTACAGCCGCTTCAGCTACAGCTTCATGAGCAACTAAAGCACTTTCAATTTCAGCAGTACCTAAACGATGCCCAGACACATTAAGTACATCATCAACGCGTCCTGTGATCCAGTAATCACCGTCTTCATCGCGACGACAACCGTCGCCAGTAAAGTACACACCAGGGTAAGCACTAAAGTAGGTTTGTTCAAAGCGCTCATGGTCGCCATACACGGTTCGTGCTTGCGAAGGCCAGCTATCTAAAATGACAAGGTTACCGTCAACCGCACCTTCTAATGTATTGCCTTCAGCATCAAATAACGCCGGTGCAATGCCAAAGAATGGACGGGTTGCAGAGCCTGGTTTCATATCGGTTGCACCTGGTAATGGCGCAATCATGATGCCACCAGTTTCGGTTTGCCACCATGTATCTACAATAGGACAATTCGACTTACCAATTTTTTCATAATACCAAGTCCACGCTTCTGGGTTGATTGGCTCACCCACAGAACCTAAAATACGTAAGCTGTCACGATGTGAGCTGGCAATCGGCTCTTCGCCTTTAGCCATCAATGCGCGAATGGCAGTAGGTGCTGTGTATAAAATCGTTACGTTATGTTTATCAACCACTTCACCCATACGACCAGCTGTTGGGTAAGTCGGTACGCCTTCAAATACCACTTGCGTACACCCATTAACGAGCGGCCCGTATGCAATATAACTGTGACCTGTGATCCAGCCTACATCAGCACTACACCAAAAAATATCATCGTCTTTTAAATCAAAAATGTATTCGTGAGTCATAGATGAATACACTAAATAGCCACCAGTGGTGTGTACCACACCTTTAGGCTGACCTGTAGAACCTGAGGTATATAAAATAAACAGCGGGTCTTCAGCATTCATGTGTTCAGGTTCGCACTCTGGCGTTTGATCTGCAACTAAGTCATGCCACCAAATATCATGGTTGTGCCAATCAACATCGCCTGAAGTTAGTTTATGCACCACTACATGCTCAACAGTGGTGACAGAATCTTGTAATACGGCTTCATCTACATTAGCTTTTAGCGGCACACAGTTACCTGCACGTCGGCCTTCATCTGACGTGATCACCACTTTAGCACCCGAATCATTAATACGATCCGCAATAGCAGACGGTGAAAAGCCACCAAATATAACTGAATGAATAGCACCTATGCGGGCACAAGCTTGCATTGCGTATATCGCTTGTGGGCTCATTGGCATGTAAATGGCTACACGGTCACCTTTTTTAACACCTAATTTTTTTAAACCATTAGCAAATTTTGCCACTTCATCATGTAGCTGTTGATAGGTAATATTTTCGCTTTGAGAAGGATCATCACCTTCCCAAATTAACGCTACTTTATCTGCTTTTGTTTTTAAATGACGATCAATACAGTTATAAGAGGCATTAAGGTAGCCATCTTCATACCATTTAATATTGATATGGCCTTTATCAAATGAAGTGTTTTTTACTTTTGAATATGGAGTAAACCAGTCAAGACGCTTACCGTGCTCAGCCCAAAACCCTTCAGGGTCTTCAATAGACTGTTTATACATCGTATTATATTTTTCATTATCGACGAGCGCTGCGTTTTTTATATGTGCAGGAACTGGATAGATACTTTGTGACATATTAGTCTCCAATTTATATTACTTGCCTTTGGCTTTTCATCAAGGATTACTCAGCAGTGCACTATTAAATATTAGACATTAGTTGTATCTGGGTTCAAATAACTAGGGTCTGTTGACCTTTCAAGGTTAAATTTGCAACAGTCTGTTTGGTATTTAGGCAAGGCAGAGCCTATGTGGTGTGGTTATTCCCCATAAATAGGCGATAACGCAGCATCAATGCCAAACAGGCGCTGCCCGATGGGTTCTGCCTAGGGGCGATTTACTCTTTGTTGCCTACATGGATGTAGGTAAGGGGCGTAAGCAGGACGCGGAAGCTTTGCTCGGTTTTTACTTATTCTTACATGGATGTAAGCCAGTAGAATAACGCAGGAGCAGTTATCGAGCCCACTAGGTTACAAACCTCGCGCCATGATTTAATCGCCCCTAGTTTGAACAAATTTTAATCCGCAAAGGTCAACAGACCCCAATATCTTATCTATAATCCTCATGGCTATACCCTATTTACATAAAAAACATACTATTAAATAAAGGTATGTGGGCCCTCAATAATTATTAAACCTTAGTCTAATAGACTAATAGTTAATTGAGTAAATTGTGCACATATACAACAGTAGCTTAATTATACAAAAACTTTGATTGTTTATTAATAACTCGTATTTACTAACAAATTAAATTAAAGACAATAAATTCAATCTGTTAGTACTATATAAGTAACACACATTAATGCATATCATAATAAAACATACAACAAGTAGCCTATAAAAGGACACAACAATGAAATTAACTCCAATTAAAACACTGGCAGCGACTGCTGTACTATGTGCACTTTCTAGTACAGCTTATGCTGCAACAGCTGCAAAAATAGGTGATACAGAATTCACCTACGGTGGATACATTAAACTCGACGCAATGTGGAGTGACTATTCAGCAGGCGCTCCTGCTGGCAGCAGTGTTGGCCGTGACTTTTATGTACCAAGTACGTTAACAGTTGGTAGCGATGATAGTTCAGACGCAGTATTTGATATGCACGCTCGTGAGTCACGTTTCAATTTTGGAACTGCTACCTTACTAGATAACGGTAAAACGGTTAAAACTAAAATAGAGCTAGACTTTTTAGCGTCTGCCCCAGGTGGCAACGAGCGTGTGTCTAATTCATATTCTCCGCGAATTCGCCATGCATTTATTTCATACGATGGTTGGTTATTTGGTCAAACATGGTCAAACTTTCAAAACGTTGGTGCATTACCAGAAGCGCTTGATTTTGTTGGCCCAGCAGAAGGCACAGTGTTCGTTCGCCAATCTCAAATTAAATACACTACAGGTGCATGGTCTTTCTCTTTAGAAAATCCAGAAAGCACAATTACTACAGCAGGTGGTGGTATGGCAGTGACTGATGATGCCTCATTACCTGACTTTACCGCACGCTATACTCACAAAGCGGATTGGGGTAACTTTGTAGTAGCAGCCCTTGCTCGTCAACTGACCTACAAAGTAGGTGGTGTTGATGCCGATGAAACCTCATTTGGTGTTAGTGCATCGGGTATGGTGAAACTTGGTGAAGACAATCTAAAATTTATGCTTACCCAAGGTAAAGGACTAGGTCGTTATGTGGGTCTAAACGTAGCACGTGGGGCGGTTCTTAATGGTGATGACCTAGATGCGATTGATTCAACATCTGGTTTTATTGCGTATCAACATAAGTGGAACAGTCAGTGGCGCTCTACTTTCCTATATTCGTTCTTATCTGCTGATAACGATGAAAACCTACTAGCAATGTATGGCGATCCTACAGAATCAAGCCAAAGCTACAGTGCAAATATTTTATACTCACCGGTTAAACGTCTAACCTTTGGTGCGGAATTTAAACATGCAGAGCGTGAGCTTGAAAGTGGCGTAGATGGCGACATGGATCGCTTACAGTTCTCTGTTAAATATGCGTTTTAATTTAAAATACTTCCTGAGCGGCTTCGGCCGCTTTTTTGTTTCCATAGTAAATACACCTGTACACTTTTTTAAAATAACATTGATGACGTGTAAAATATTACAATAACGCAATTGCAAATCACTCTCATTTAGATTAAATTACCAGCCAAATTTAATCTTATGGGAAACAAGATGCTGCACAAACAAAAAAACTCTGCATTTAAACTGAGTCTACTTACTTCACTAGTTTTATCTGGTCATGCTGTTGCAAACGACACGCAAGACAACCTGCCTTTAGAAAAAATTGCCGTTTATGGGCAACATCATAAAAACTATATTACCGAAGAAGCGCAGTCTGCAACTAAGCTAGGTTTAACAATTAAAGAAACCCCGCAATCAATTTCCGTTGTTTCACGCGCGTTGATGGATGACTTTTCACTTGATGATATTAATGCGGTACTAGAAAGCACACCAGGCGTAACAGTAGAGCAAATAGAAACCGATCGTACATACTTTAAAGCCCGTGGTTTTGAGATAACTAACTTTTTAATTGATGGCTTAGGCACTCCGCAAACCTCTGGTTCAATTCAAGGGACACTTGATACTGCAATTTACGACCGTGTTGAAATTGTACGTGGTGCCAATGGCATGATGACCGGTGCGGGTAACCCATCGGCTACTGTAAACATGGTGCTAAAAAAACCAACCTACACAACACAAGCTCATGCTTCTGCTTCTTATGGTTCGTGGAATAACAAACGTGTAGATATAGATGTTTCTGCACCGATTAGCGATGAACACGCTGTTCGCGCTGTATTTTCCAAGCAAGATAAAGAGTCATATTTAGATCGTTACGAAACCGATAAAACTATTGCCTACCTTGCCTATGAAGGAAAGCTAGCTGATGATACGTTACTGAGCATTAACTACGTAAACCAACAAAAAGATGCTGACAGCCCATTGTGGGGCGCATTACCCCTTTATTACACTGATGGTTCACCAACTGATTATGATGAATCGACTAGTACAGCTGCAGATTGGTCTTATTGGGATAATAGCGCTGAACGTATCTATGTAACACTTGAGCAAAACTTATCAGCGACTTGGGTTGCTAAAGCGCGTTATGCCCATATAAAAAATGAACAAAATTCTGAGTTGTTTTATGTATATGGTACCCCAGATAAAGAAACTGGTTTAGGTTTAACCGGCTATGCGAGTCGTTATGATTACAAAGACACGCAAGATTTGTTTGATTTATATGCCAGCGGTAAGTTTGAGTTGTTTTCATTAGAGCACGACTTATCATTTGGTATTAGTCAAGCAAACATGGACTTTAATGACCAATCGCTTTATGACTACAGCACAGGAAATGGTTTCCCTACGATGCCTGATTTAGCGACTTGGGATGGGATTGCACCAGAGGCAACGCTTGCTGATAAACCTAACGGCAGTGATGTACAAAATACACAAAGATCGGCCTATGTTTCAACTCGTATAAAACTAGCAGAGCCATTAAGCATTTTGGCAGGCGTACGCTATACCGATTGGGAAACTAAAGGTACAGCTTATAGTGTAGTGCAAACCCGCGATGACTCAGAGGTTATTCCTTACATTGGTACTGTGTACGACTTTACCGAGTCGTTATCAGCTTACGCAAGCTACACCGAAACGTTTGTGCCACAAAAAGAGTTAGACATTAACGCTGAACAACTGGCTCCGGTTATTGGTAAAAGTGCTGAGGTTGGCCTAAAAGCTCAACTTTTAGATGAGCAAGTATTTGTAACACTGGCCTACTTTGATGCTAAACAAGATGGACTTGCTATTGCGCTTCCAGACTCTCTTCCTAGCGATACGCGTTATTATGCTGCAGATGGTATCAACAGTGATGGTTTCGAAATTGAGCTAAGCGGTCGATTAACAGATGATTTAAGTGCTAGCATCAGCTTTAGTAATTTAAGCATTGATGGTGATGAGCTTGTAAAAGATTACACCCCCGAAAACCAATTAAAAATGGCAGCTACTTATCAAGTACCATTTATTAATGGTTTAACCTTAGGTGCTAATTACCGCTGGCAAGATGCGACTAGCCGCGTGCAAGTAAAAGACCCAGCAGGTAACGCATTGGTTACTACAAAACAAGGGGCTTATGGCATATTAGATTTAATGGCCACCTACGAAATTACTCAAAACGTCGGTGTTACCTTTAATGTTAATAACAGCACTGATGAAAAGTACATAAACAGCCTCTATTGGGCACAAGGTTATTACGGGGCACCACGTAACTACTCATTGTCAGTTAACTGGCAGCTATAAAGCTAACAATTAGGCTTTAAGTCACTGTATAGCAAACAATAAAAAAGCGCTAACCTAAATGGTTAGCGCTTTTTTTAAGCTCGGGTCAAATCAAGCTTTAAAACTAAATGGCTTAAAGGTCGCCTTCATCACCTAATACGTCTTCGCCATCTTCTGGCTCAACCGTTGCTTTTAGCAATAGCATTTCACGTAACTTACCTTCAATTTCATCTGCAATTTCAGGGTTTTCTTTAAGGAACTTAATTGAATTAGACTTACCTTGGCCAACTTTGTTGCCATTGTAACTGTACCAAGCACCTGCTTTTTCAACAATTTTATGCTTAACACCTAAATCAATTAGCTCGCCCTGCTTAGAAATACCTTCACCATACATAATGATAAATTCAGCTTGTTTGAACGGCGGTGCTACTTTGTTCTTCACAACTTTAACACGCGTTTCATTACCAACAACTTCATCACCTTCTTTTACTGAACCAATACGACGAATATCAATACGTACAGAGGCGTAAAATTTCAGGGCATTACCACCAGTTGTTGTTTCAGGATTACCAAACATTACACCAATTTTCATACGGATTTGGTTAATGAAAATACATAGCGTGTTTGAGCGCTTAATGTTACCTGTAAGCTTACGTAATGCTTGTGACATTAAACGTGCTTGTAGACCCATGTGTGAATCACCCATGTCGCCTTCAATCTCAGCTTTAGGTGTTAATGCAGCAACAGAATCGACAATAACTACATCAACCGCGCTTGAGCGCACTAACATGTCACAAATTTCCAGTGCTTGTTCACCCGTATCTGGTTGAGATACCAGTAACTCATCAATATTAACGCCTAACTTTTGTGCGTAAACTGGATCAAGAGCATGCTCAGCATCAACAAAGGCACACGTTTTACCTTCTTTTTGAGCTTGTGCGATAACTTGTAATGTTAGCGTTGTTTTACCTGATGACTCTGGGCCATATACTTCAACAATACGCCCCATTGGCAAGCCGCCTATGCCTAAAGCAATATCAATACCTAGCGAGCCTGTTGATACAGCGTCAATGTTTAACGCCTTATTGTCACCCAATTTCATGATTGAACCTTTACCAAATTGACGTTCAATTTGTGATAAAGCTGCGTCCAACGCTTTTTGTTTGTTATCGTTCATTTTCTTCTCCAAATCCAGCTAATGCACACAAGTATACTGTATGAAATCACAGTATCAAGCTAATTTTATTATTTTATCTTCTCTATTATAGTTTTTAAAGAAAATACAATGGCTTGCAGCCTAACTTGCGCCCTATCACCATTAAATACTTGTTCAAACGTCCAGTGTTTACCGTTAATTTGTAGCCCAAACCACACAAGCCCTACCGGTTTGTCCTCAGTAGCGCCACCGGGCCCTGCAATCCCTGAAATAGCAATGGCAATGTCAGCACTGGCTGCCTTGCAGGCACCTGCTGCCATCTCAATAACTGTTTGTTCGCTCACTGCGCCAAATTGCTCGAGGGTATCATGCTTCACATTGAGTAATTCATGCTTTGCGTTATTGCTATAAGTAACAAATGCACGATCAATATATGCAGAGCTTCCTGGGGTATCGGTAAGCGAATAACTCACTCCACCACCAGTACATGATTCAGCGGTAGTGATCCATAAGCGTTTATCCGTTAAAATAGCGCCTAATTGCGCAGCAAGTGTCTTAATCTCTTGATGTAATTCCATATTCAGCCTTTGGGTAAATACATGTCGTTTGATCTTTATGCACCGCACACTATAAAACAACAAACCCCTATGATGCAGCAGTATCTAAAAATAAAATCAGAGCATCGCGATATTTTATTGTTTTATCGGATGGGGGATTTTTACGAACTCTTTTTTGATGACGCAAAACGCGCCGCGCAGTTGCTTGATATTTCACAAACACACCGTGGCAAAGCAGGGGGCGATCCTATTCCTATGGCGGGCGTGCCTTATCATGCGGTAGAAAACTACTTAGCCCGCTTAGTACAAATGGGCGAGTCGGTGGCTATTTGTGAACAAGTGGGTGACCCTGCCACCAGCAAAGGCCCTGTTGAACGCAAAGTAGTGCGTATTGTAACCCCAGGTACTATTTCTGACGAAGCCTTACTACAAGAGCGCCAAGACAACTTACTAACCAGTGTTTGGCAAAATAAAAAAGGTCAATACGGTGTTGCGTATCTTGATATCAACTCTGGGCGCTTCAATGTTGTTGAAGTTAGTACCGATGAAGCATTTAGCTCAACCCTACAACGCTTAGCGCCTGCTGAATTACTATATAGTGAACACTTTGAAAACACTCATTTAATTGAACATATTAAGGGAGCGCGTCGTCGCCCTGATTGGGAGTTTGACCTTGATACCGCGCAACACTTACTGTGCGAGCAGTTTGGCACCAAAGATTTAGTCGGTTTTGGGGTCGATAAAGCACATAGCGCCTTGGTAGCGGCAGGCTGTTTAATGCAGTACGTAAAAGATACCCAACGTATTGCATTACCGCACATTCGTGCAATTACCCTTGAGCATAATGAACACGCGGTAATTTTAGATGCGCCCACCCGTAAAAACCTTGAACTTACCGTTAATTTATCAGGTGGCTTTGAAAATACCCTTGCCCAAGTGCTTGATAAAACAGCCACAGCTATGGGCTCACGATTACTTAAGCGCCGTATTCATACTCCTATTCGTAATAAAGACGAGTTAAATTCTCGTCTAAATGCCATTAGTGCTATTTTAGATGTGCAATTATGCAGTGAGCTGCATGACGCTCTCAGAGATATTGGTGATATAGAACGTGTAATTGCTCGCTTGGCATTACACACTGCTCGGCCACGTGATTTAACACGGCTTCGTAGTGCGCTTCAAGCATTAGCACCGCTACATAACTTATTAAGCGATGCCACAGATGCGCGTATTTCTCATATTATTGCCCACTCTAAAGAGCTCCCCGAGCTTCAAGCATTACTTGAACGTGCAGTGATTGATAACCCACCGGTGTTAATTCGTGATGGCGGCGTTATTGCTCCAGGGTATAACAGCGAACTTGATGAGTGGCGTAATTTAAGCCAAGGTGCCACCGATGTGCTTGAACAGCTAGAGCAACGCGAACGTGAACGCACAGGTATTAGTACACTTAAAATTGGTTATAACAGAGTGCATGGCTTTTTTATTGAAGTGAGCCGCGCTAACTCGCACTTAGTGCCTGCAGATTATATTCGTCGTCAAACGTTAAAAAATAATGAACGTTATATAATTCCAGAACTTAAAGAACATGAAGACAAGGTTCTCGGCAGCCAATCAAAAGCGCTGGCCCTAGAAAAGCAGCTATACGAACAGCTATTTGAATTTATTGCTCCGCATATCGAGCAGCTGCAAATAATGGCCTCGGTCATTGCCGATTTAGATGTACTGAATAATTTAGCAGAGCGTGCCCAAACGCTAAATTATGCCAAGCCTGAGCTTTGCGATAACGATAATATCAGCATCGAACAAGGCCGCCACCCTGTAGTTGAGCAAGTAATGAAAGACCCATTTATTGCCAATCCTGTGGAGCTCAATAGCCAGCGTAAAATGTTGATAATTACTGGTCCTAACATGGGCGGTAAATCAACTTACATGCGCCAAACTGCGCTTATTGTGCTTATGGCGCACATTGGCTGTTACGTTCCTGCTGATAGCGCAAAGATTGGTAATATTGATAGAATATTTACTCGCATTGGCGCCAGTGACGACTTAGCATCTGGGCGCTCTACCTTTATGGTTGAAATGACAGAAACTGCGGCAATTTTAAATAATGCCACCGCACAATCATTGGTATTAATGGATGAAATAGGCCGAGGAACCAGTACTTACGATGGTTTATCACTGGCATACGCAACAGCTGATCATCTTGCTTCAAAAATCGCGGCTAAAACTCTGTTCGCAACCCATTACTTTGAACTCACTGAGCTTGCAGAACAAACGCCTGGGCTGGTTAATGTGCACCTAGATGCCATTGAACACAACGATACCATTGCCTTTATGCACACGGTATTAGATGGTGCCGCAAGTAAAAGTTTTGGTTTGCAAGTGGCAGCCCTGGCTGGTGTGCCTAAAGCGGTTATTGCCCAAGCTAAACAAAAGCTAACCTTGCTTGAAAATCATCAAAGTGTCACAACAGTCACCACAGAGCAACAGGTTTTACCGTTTGATAGTGAACCGCAAATAATTCAGCCTAGTGAACTTGAGCAACAAATGACCGCAATAGATCCCGATAACCTATCACCGCGTCAGGCGCATGAACTGCTTTATAAATTAAAAGCACTGCTTTAAACGCAAACAGCCCGACTAAAAAGTCGGGCTGTATTTAATTTTACTGTGTGTTTAGATTAAGCAAACTGCTCAAACAAGCTTTCGGTACTTAATCCTTCTTGCTGCAAGATATCTTTTAACCGACGTAGCGCCTCAACCTGTATTTGGCGAACTCGCTCGCGGGTCAACCCAATTTCACGGCCCACATCTTCAAGCGTTGAAGGCTCATAACCGAGTAAACCAAACCGACGTGCCAGTACTTCGCGCTGCTTAGGGTTCAATTCACCTAACCAGTCAATAATATGCGTATTCATATCATTGTTTTGCACTTCACCTTCAGGACCTACATTTTTTTCGTCGGCAATTACATCTAACAATGCACTGTCATTCTCGCCACCAATAGGCATATCTACAGAAGCTATTTTTTCGTTTAGGCGAAGCATTTTTGTTACATCTTCGACCGGCCTGTCTAAGCTTTCTGCAATTTCTTCTGCGGTTGGCTCATGATCAAGCTTTTGAGTTAGCTCACGTGCTGTACGTAAATAAACGTTAAGCTCTTTAACAACATGAATAGGCAAACGAATAGTACGGGTTTGATTCATTATTGCCCGTTCAATGGTTTGTCGTATCCACCATGTGGCATAAGTAGAAAATCGAAAACCCCGTTCAGGATCAAACTTTTCAACTGCTCGGATCAGCCCTAAATTACCTTCTTCAATTAAATCAAGTAGAGCAAGTCCACGATTGTTGTACCTACGCGCAATTTTTACAACTAAGCGTAAGTTACTTTCAATCATACGTTTTCGGGAGGCTTCGCAGCCTTTAAGCGATTTTCGTGCAAAAAACACTTCTTCTTCTGCACTTAATAGAGGGGAAAAACCAATCTCGCCTAAGTATAACTGGGTGGCATCGAGGTTTTTAGTGACTTCTTCTTTTACAAATACATCTTCATCTTCCACTTCATCAAGTAACTTCGTTGTCTCCTCTATTTTAGAGTCGTCAAACTTATCATCAGTGGGGGTTTTCTCAGCTTTTGCTACATCAGCCATAAGACTTCTCCTGAGCAAGCTATCAATAACTTTATGATTTAGGTCTGTAGTCGTTTTACAAGCTTTTGCTGTATTAGCCATGAGCCTTCTCCAGAACAGTCAATCAACACCTTCAGTTCAGGGTAGGTACTTAGCAGGGTTAACAGCTTTTCCTCGATAACGAATTTCAAAACGAAGTGCCGTTACTGAAGACTCTGAATTACCAATTTCTGCTATTTTTTGTCCCGCCTTCACTATTTGCTTTTCTTTCACAAGTAACGTTGAGTTATGTGCATAAGCACTTAGGTAATCATCATTATGTTTCAATATGATTAAATTACCGTAACCTCTTAGCGCACTACCCGCGTAAACTACCGTTCCTTTTGCAGCGGCGAGTACAGCAGTACCCTTTTTATTAGCAATCTGTAGGCCTTTGTAACCATTTTCCTTGTTAGAAAAGCGTTTTGTTATTTTACCTTTAGCAGGCCAAAACCAACTCAACTTTTTAGCTGAAGAACCTTGAGACTGACTAATTTTTTGGTTAGCTTGTTTTTGAACATACCTACGTTTTTTCGGCTTATCAAGCTCTTTCTTTAATTTTCTGTTACTTTTTTGTAAATTAGATGGCTTTTTAGCGGGCTTATTTTGGTAAGTTTTTTGTGCAACCCTTGACCTGCTTGGTTCTAAAAGGGATACAACCTGACCAGGAACAATAGTGTAAGGTAATGGAATTGAATTATTTTTTGCAAGTTCTCTGAAATCTTTTCCAGCACTAAAAGCAATCGAATAAAGTGTATCGCCTTTTTGTACCGTGTACTTGCCACCGTTAATATTAATCCGTGAGGGATAGTCATTAATATTATTATTTAAACTACTTACAGGAGCAGGAACATGGCGAGACGAGCATGCACAAAGCAAAACACTAATAAATAAAGCAACATAACAGCGTATTTGTTTATTCAATGTGTTTTGCCCTCTGTTTTAACATCGTTGCATTATGGCGATTATCGCAATAATACGTACGCAACAGCGATTAAAGCAACCACTGCCCAGCCAAGTACTTCAATATATTGACGTAATTTTTGTTCCATTTTAACTCCACCCCACTTCATTAAAGCAGATACTAAAAAGAAACGCGCGCCACGCCCAATAGCCGAGGCAATAATAAAGGGTAAAAACGCCATTTGTAATACGCCAGCGCCAATGGTAAATACCTTATAAGGAATAGGAGAAAACCCCGCTATAAATACCACCCAAACGCCATAATCTTTAAACCATGCAAGCGCCGTATTAAATTTATCTTGCCATTGCATTTGCGCAATAAAGGGCTCTACAACCGGTTCAAACAACCAAAATCCAAGCAGGTAACCTAGCACGCCGCCGAGCACAGACGCAACCGTGGCAAAGCTTGCAAATCGCCATGCCTTACTCGGTTGCGCTAGCGACATGGGGGCTAACATTACATCAGGTGGAACTGGGAAGAAAACCGACTCGGCAAAACTCATCCCTGCTAAATAACGTTCTGCATGGCGGTGTTTAGCCCACACTAACGCCATATCGTATAACTTGGTAAACAACTTCAAAGTGAATTCCTATTCAATATCACCAGGGACTAAAGGTACAAATCTTACTGGCGCAATTACATGCTCTGTAAAGTTATCGCCTTGGCGAATAACCATGGTTAATTTTTGTTCTTCCTCACCAATAGGGGCGAGTAATACGCCTCCATCAGCAAGTTGTGCGAGTAACTCGGGGGGAATGGTGGTTGCCGCAGCAGTCACGATAATGCCATCAAATGGCGCTTGTGACTGCCAGCCTTGCCAACCATCGCCATGTTTCATGGTGACATTGTACAAATCGAGCTGGTGTAATCGGCGTTTAGCTTGCCATTGCAAAGCTTTAATACGCTCTACCGAATATACCTTATCAAAGGTTTTAGCTAAAACCGCAGTTTGATAGCCCGATCCGGTGCCTATTTCTAACACCTTATGTTGCACACCGGCTAATCGCATTAGCTCGGTCATGCGCGCAACAATATAAGGCTGAGAAATAGTTTGCCCTTGCCCTATCGGTAACGCGGTATTCTGATACGCTTTATGCTTGAGTACATCATCAATAAATATATGCCGAGGAATTTGCGCAATCGCTTTTAAAACCTCTTTATCTTCTACGCCATCTCGCTGTAAAAGGTCTGAAAGTGCTTGTGCACTGCGAGTATAATTAGCCAGCACGGTTAATCTCCAACTCGGCTAACCACTCTCCCACGGCTTTAACACTGTCTTTGGCAGTCATATCAACGCTTAACGGGGTCACTGATGCATAGCCATTATTAACCGCATAAAAGTCAGTGCCTTCACCTGCGTCGCTTTCAAGCCCTAGCGATCCATACCAAAAAATATCGCGTCCCCATGGATCGGTTTGCTTAGTCATGGTTTCTGCTTTGTGACGAGCCCCTAAACGAGTTACCTGAACGCCTTTGAGCTCAGAGAGCGGAATATCGGGAACATTAATATTAATGATCTGATCTTTGGGCAACGGATGTGAAGCAAGCCCTTTAATAATATTTACAGTAACGGCTGCCGCTGTTTCAAAATGCTCACCATGATGAGAGCACAAAGATACCGCAATTGCTGGTAAGCCTAAATGACGGCCTTCAGTCGCCGCAGCAACTGTACCAGAGTAAAGCGTATCATCGCCTAAATTACCGCCATGATTAATACCAGCAACAACCAAATCGGGTTTTTCATCCACTAATTGATTAACACCTAAGTGCACACAATCAGTGGGTGTACCGTTTACCGACATAAAACCGTTGTCGAGCGTTGTGGCACGCAGCGGATTCATTAGCGTTAGTGAATTACTAGCACCACTACAATTTCTATCTGGAGCAACCAGCGTTACCTCAGCAATTTGTGTTAATGCTTGATATAAAACAGCAATACCTTTGGCATTAACACCATCATCATTACTTAATAGAATCTTCATCTGCGGTATCCTTTTCTTTTCGCTCGCGAGGGCTGGCATCAGTATAATCGACCAGTTCGCGCAGTAAAGCCGTTGCAAAACAGCCTTTGGGTAAACCAAAGCTGAGTTTTAATGTGCGTTCATCAAGCGTTTCTATGCTTAGCTCTTGGGGGATTAAACGCAGCATTCTACGCTCGTTTTTAAGCCCTAAATCCCCTAAGCCATCACACCATGCTTGATACGGTGCCAACCATGTTTTTTCTTGTTCGGTTAAGCCTTTTTCACTTTTGCCCACCATGGGCGCCGACATCATAATGTCGCCAGAGGCAAGCCGTGCAATATTTTCATCACTTATCGCATCTTCAAAAAATGCATTACTGCCACTGAGCATAAATACTTCGCGGTGCATGGTTTTAGCAAGCCCATGCTCAGCCACGCGTAAACTAACAATTTGATTAAACACATGTGAACGCGCAGCAGAAATAATAATGCCTCGCAGCTTTTTATCGCGAATACGCTCACCGGCAAACATTTTTTCGGCCATCACTAGGTTGTGCCCATCACGACCAAAGCGCTGTTCACCAAAATAATTAGGCACACCTGCGCGTACCGCGTTTATACGGCATAAAATATCAAGCGGCTCGGTTACATTGCGCAAGGTAATAGTAAATCTATTTCCTTTATGGCAACCAGTGCGCAATTTTCGCTCATGGCGCTGCTGCGATACCACAAACACGCTTTCACTGTTCAGCTCAGTAAAATCAATATGCTTTTTAATCGGTACTTTTACGCTAAACCACTGCGAGCATACTCCATGGCGATCTTTCATACCGGCATAGCTTACATCACGTGGCGATACACCCGCTTTTTGTGCAATCAGCTTGGCAACATATTGGGTGTTTTCACCCTTTTTAACCACTTGCAAACACACGTGTTCACCACTGCCGGTAAACTCTATACCGAGATCCTCATCAACCATAAAGTCTTCTGCGGTGGTTTTAAAGTCGGCTTTGGAAAGCGGCGCGCCATATAAATAATTTAATTCGCTCATGCGTTTTGTTTGCTCATAATGACCACGGCATGGCTTGAAATGCCTTCTTTACGCCCCTCAAAACCGAGTTTTTCGGTAGTGGTAGCTTTTACATTTACCTGTGAAAGCTCGGCATTTAAATCACTGGCAAGGTTGCCACGCATCGCTTGAATGTGCGGCAGCATTTTTGGTGCTTGTGCCACAATAGTGACATCCGCATTGCCCAATACATAACCTTGTTGCTTAGCAAGGTTCACTACATGGCGAAGTAAAATACGGCTATCAATATTTTCATATTCACTGGCCGTATCCGGAAAATGCTTACCAATATCGCCCAGCGCTAATGATCCTAAAATAGCGTCACATAAGGCATGAATAGCTACATCACCATCTGAGTGTGCTAAAAAGCCTTGTGGATAATCAATTTTTTCGCCGCAGATAGTTAAAGGCCCTTGGCCTCCAAATTTATGCACGTCAAAACCATGGCCTATTCGTATCATTTTGCACTCTCATTATTTTGTTTTTGCAGTAAAAAGCCTGCTAAATCTAAATCTTCTGGGGTGGTGATTTTAATATTATCACTACGCCCTGCTACCAGCTTTACCGGCTTATTTGCCCACTCCATTGCACTGGCTTCATCAGTAATGGTAACGCCGCTGTTAAGCGCACTTTGCAATGCCGTTTTAAGCTCGTCGTATTTAAACAGTTGCGGGGTAAGCGCTTGCCATAAATCATCACGAGGCACTGTTTGCTGCGCATGGCTTTGCCCCCGTTTTATAGTATCTTTTACTTTACTGGCTAAAATGCCGCCTTCATCAGCCTGCATACACTGTGCTATCAAGCGCTCTATATCAGCAATATCCACTAAAGGTCTTGCAGCGTCATGCACCAAAACCCAAGCAGGTGGGTTGGCTGCTAAAAACAATAAACTGTTTAACACTGAATCTGCGCGCTCTTTACCGCCAATAGCACGCACAATGCGAGGATCAGCTAGCGTAAGGTCGTCAAAGTAGGGGTCGGTTTCGCTCAGAGCCACCACTATAGAGTTTAACTGCGGTAACTGCGATAACTTAGCGAGCGTATGCTCTAGAATGGTTTTCCCTGCTAAGGAAATATATTGCTTTGGTGTTGTGTGTTGCATTCGACTGCCAACACCTGCGGCAGGAACAATAGCAGCAATAGTTTGTTTATTTGTCATGGTGTTGAGCCGGTAAAACACGAATAAAGGTTTCGTCCGGTTTAATCATTCCTAATTCGTTGCGGGCACGCTCTTCAATGCCTTCGTGGCCGAGCTTTAAATCTTCTATATCCGCTTTTAATACTTTATTACGCTTTATTAGTTTTTCGTTAGTTTGTTGATGCGATGCCACCGCATTTTTTAAACGGGTGTAGTCTTGCACCCCGTTATGACCAAACCAAAGGCGATACTGGATAAAAAGTGCTAAGCACAACAAGCCAAATTGAAAAAATCGCATTAAACACTCCTTATTTTAATTTTTAATTATCTACTTATGCTAGCGGCCGCTTAACATTGCGCCAATTAATATTGGCAGCTAGTAACATTTCCCGTAGTGACAAAACCCGTGGCGTGCTACGCTTTGAAAACTGCCACTGGTGGCCACAACACGCCGCTGCAAGGCTCGTTTTACTAGGTTTAAGCAATTGCGCACTTTGTTGCTCAAGTCCTTGGCCTAAAAAATCAAACCAGCCAAGTTCATTACAATGCAGTTGCGTATCAGCTACTTGATCAATGCTATCTATTCTAACCCGAATTTGACCGTGACTTTGTAATAATACCGGAATTATTAGCCCTACTTTGGCATGCGCTTGATAAAAAAGTTCATTCGCTGAAGGATTAGCCTCTGGCGGTGTTGGTTTTTGTTTTTCAAGCCAGCCTCCATTTTGCGCATCAAGCGTAAAAGGCAATGGTGCATTAGCTACACGTGTTGCGGCACGTTCAATATAATAAGGCAGGCTTTTTAATTGCCTGCGTAAACGGTCACCATTAGGTTCAGCCACTAAGCGCTGAACTTCACGCTGATAAAAAGCATTGCATAATTGTGCGTAAAGCACTTTTTGTGCATCAGTTTGCCACATTTCAACTTGCTGGCTTGTGTTAAACTGCTTATTTTTAGCAACCAATCGCTGTACTCAAAAAAACATTTTAATACTGTTTTATAACACAGTAATGCACAGTTTTTAAGCACTTGTAGTAATTTAAGCGCTTGGCTTTTCACCTAATTTTGCGATACCTGATTCTAAAAATTGCACCATAGTGCTGCGCTTTTTACCTATTAATAAGCTGCCATCAGATAAAAACATAAAGTTTTGCCAGTTACGTTTAAACACATCAAATGTCGTTTCGATAATATTGTCGCGTGCCATGCAAAAATACACAGTGGTATTAGCCTGCCAATCTAAGTGGTTCAAAATAGCATCTGGAAATTGGGGTTCTTCGCTTTCCCACGCATCTTCCCAATTAATTTCTTGGCTAAAGTTTTGCTCTTGCGCGCACCAATCGGTTTTATCAAAAAAGTCTGGATGATCATGTTCACGACTCACCATGGTTGTCCACAGTACGGCGGCACGCTCGCTGGTCATAGGTTTAATATTGGCTGCATCAATATCTGAAACCGGAATATCTTTGTGGCGAAATACCCAGGCTTTTTTGTAATCATCAAGAGAAATATAATTCATAGTATTGCTGTATTCTTTGGCATAATAAAAAGCGAAGGCAAATTATACAAGATAACAGACTATGACTACAGCACTAAAACTGGGTTTATATCAACACTACAAAGGCCCACAATATAAAGTTATGCATGTGGCGACTCACAGCGAAACCAACGAGCAATTGGTTATTTACCAAGCCTTATACGGTGAATACGGCATATGGGCACGCCCACTAAGTATGTTTACCGAAACTGTAGAAAAAGACGGTAAAACTATCGCCCGTTTTGCCTACCTTGGTGAAGCCGATTAACTATGGCATTATAACGCATAATAATTACTGCTCAGACCAGATAAAGGATAACCCGTGCAATTTAATTCTACTGATAATTACATCGCAAGCTCAGCATTAAAACAGGCCGTAAACGCCGCTATTATGCTGCAAAAACCGCTTTTAATTAAAGGCGAGCCTGGCACAGGTAAAACCATGCTGGCCGAGGAATTAGCGAAAAGTTTAGATACTGAGCTTATTCAGTGGCATATAAAATCAACCACTAAAGCGCAGCAAGGTTTGTACGAGTACGATGCAGTATCGCGTTTGCGCGACAGCCAGCTAGGTGATGAGCGCGTTCACAATATTAGCAACTACATAGTTAAAGGTAAGCTGTGGCAAGCCTTCATGTACGCTGAATTAAACGGCAAACGCCCAGTACTGCTTATTGACGAAATAGACAAAGCCGATATTGAGTTTCCAAACGATTTACTACTCGAACTCGATAAAATGGAATTTCATGTATACGAAACCGGTGAGCGTATCGTGGCCAAAGAGCGCCCTATTGTGATCATCACATCAAACAATGAAAAAGAGCTGCCTGATGCGTTTTTACGTCGCTGTTTTTTCCATTATATTGATTTTCCAAATAGCGACGAAATGCAGCAAATTATTGATGTGCACTACCCGCATGTTAAACAAGATTTAGTTCGCCAAGCGCTAGAAGTATTTTTTAACTTACGCGAAGCCAATGGCCTTAAAAAGAAGCCATCCACCAGCGAGTTACTGGATTGGTTAAAACTATTAATGGCTGAAGATATAGACGCAAAAACCCTGCACGACAAAGCTCAAAAAGGCGGTTTAATGCCGATGTTTGGTGCGCTGCTTAAAAACAAGCAAGACATAAGCCTAATCGAAAAACTTGCGTTTATGAGCCGTCGCTAACATGTTGGTACAGTTTTTCTTCAAATTACGAGAATACCGCTTACCAGTGAGCCTAAGAGAGCTACTCGATTTAATTAACGCTTTAAAACAAGGCGTTATATTTGCTGATGTAGACGCGTTTTATCATTTAGCGCGCACTATTATGGTAAAGGACGAAACCCATTTTGACCGGTTCGATAAAGCCTTTAGCGATTACTTTAGCGGTATTGCCGACTTAGACCTGCTCGAGAGCTTAAAACAGCAACACAATTTACCTGAAGATTGGTTGCGTAAAGAGTTTGAAAAGCACCTAAGTGATGAAGAAAAAGCCCAACTAAAAGCCATGGGCGGGCTCGACGAGCTAATGAAAACCCTAAAAGAGCGCCTAGAAGAACAGCAAAAACGCCACGCTGGCGGCAATAAGTGGGTAGGTACAGGCGGCACCTCGCCTTTTGGTGCATACGGCTATAACCCTGAGGGTGTGCGTATTGGTCAAGACGGCAACCGTAATCGCCAAGCAGTAAAAGTGTGGGATAAGCGCGAATACAAAAACTTAGATTCCGACCGTGAAATTGGCTCTCGTACCATAAAGCTGGCACTTAAAAAACTACGCAAATTTGCTCGTACTGGCGCAAGCGACACCCTTGATTTAAACGAGACTATTCGCGCGACCGCCAAGCAAGGCGGCATGCTCGATGTAAAAATGGCACCCGAGCGCCACAACGCGGTAAAAGTATTAATGCTGTTTGATATTGGCGGCTCAATGGATGATTACATTCACACCTGTGAAGAGTTATTTAGCGCCGCCCACAGCGAGTTTAAACATTTAGAGTTTTACTACTTTCATAACTGTTTATACGAACACGTTTGGCAAGATAACCAACGCCGCCACTCAAACGTTATTGACACCATGACACTGATCAACAAGTTTACCAGCGACTACAAAGTAATATTTGTTGGCGATGCCACTATGGGCCCATATGAAATTGCCTATCCTGGCGGCTCAGTAGAACATTGGAATGAAGAACCCGGCAGTGCATGGTTAAACCGAATCACTAATCACTTTGATAAAGTCGCGTGGCTCAACCCACAACCGGTTGAGCATTGGCCGTACTATCAATCAATTGACTTTATAAAGCAGCTAATGAATAACCGCATGTACCCGCTGAGTTTAGATGGGATAAGTAGCGCGATAAAAGAGCTGAGTTAGATGTTAATTTACGACAGCTCAGTGCTAACAGCAGAGCTTCAGGCGTGAACCTGTAACTTTGTTGGGTGGCGCCTTCGGCTTAACCAACCTACCTTTTGATGTAGGTCGGATAAGTGGCGAAGCCACGCCATCCGACAAAATGATGGATGTACCAGAAACAATCCGATGCACCGCGTTAATTGTATGCAAGCCAAACTCCTCTCATACTTGTGGTTATTTAGAAATAGTAGTTTCTTTTATGGTCGTAATTTTTAAGTTATCTTTAACTCTTTAAACTCTTCATATATTTTAAAGACTTCACCTATTATTGAATTACGTTTAGCTCCTAGGAGCTTTGGCATCCTATGAAATAGTGATCCTCTTCGTTTGTAATCCAAGCCAGGATAGTGCGATATAAACTCGTTTTTATTATTAACTACGTAATCACACTTTATTTCTGAGCTACTCATTTTTTTAACTGTATTTATATAAAAATCAGCTCTCAACTCGTAATTAAGAATTGCGTCCCTTAACTCTTCTAAAATACAAATTAAACGTTTAGTTTTAGTGCCTAGTAATATTTCTAAGTATGTACTCATAGAAAAAATATTAGCTGACTCTGCACTTAGCTGATGGTATCGGATAGAAACTTCTTCTTCAAACAGCTTTAATTTATTCTCAAGCTCTTGGATTTCATGGATTACTCCGGGTCTTTTTAAATCTTCTTTAACTTTACGATCCAACTTAGCAAATAGTAAATAAGCCTCATCGGCCATCTCAAGAACAAAATTAGGCAAAGATTGTACCTGTGTACTGAAAAACTCTCTAAACTCTTTAACACCTTGATTATGCCTAAATAATATAAATTCTCTTACAGCAACAAGAGCAGCTATAACTGTAGCCATTCCACCAGAAAAGCTTCCAAAGTTTGCTAAAATATTACTGGACTCTCCCTTTGCTGATAAAATTATAAATAAGCCGTATAAAAGAATTGCTATTGAAAGCCACAGAGCAAACCAAAAAAAGTAATGTATATAAAATCGACCTACTTTTACTTTTAGACGCTTGAACATTTAACATTTCCCTTAGATGCAATCTTAGTAACATAACATGATCTCGGTTCCACTTCATGAAGCTAAAGTGTCAAATATTGACTTCATACATCATGATTTTTGACTATCGACTTCACGAACTGAACCGCCATACAGATAATATATACGTCCTATGACTATGGAACCTTACTTTCTCGTTCATTTTTACTCAAAGCGCTTTACTCATAAACAAGCTGTACGGATCTAGCTCATAATCACCAAACGGTTCACACTCTTTAAAACCAAATTGGGCGTAGAGCTTTTGTGCGGGCAAAAATGCCTCTGCTGTTCCAGTTTCTAAACTTAGCTTTTTGTAACCTCGCAGTGTTGCTCGCTCAATAATATGCGTAAGTAATTTAGCGGCTATGCCTTGGCGTAAATAGTTACTTGAGGTACGCATTGATTTAATTTCGCCATGAGTTGTATTGAGCGCTTTTAATGCACCTACACCCGCTAAATTATTATCAATCCATAAGCTATAAAATGTTATGTTGGGCTGAGTGAGTTTACTCACATCAAGTGCATGTACGCTCTCAACAGGTGAGTGCTTTAGCATATCGTTATGATGCGCTTGTAGTAACTTTATAACGTGTGGGTTTGAAATATCGCCTGTTTTTATTTCCATTTACAGCTCATTTTTTCGTGTATTAATATTTAATATAAAGCGCTAATAACTTTATATTTAACTCATCATGACTAGAAGCTAAAACGCTACCGACTGATTTCGAGTGTTCTAAGTCCCCTATTCGCATTTCAAACCTTTTATTATCAAAACTATCAATAAAAATATGTACTTCTTTATCCTCATCATAAAATGATGCGAAGTTGTCTGTAATGAGCATATTAAATATCATAGTTTCCCCCTTGTAGATTAAACATAAAATAATGATCCCCTAGGACAATTTAAAGTTACAAGGCTTATAACGAAGGATTGCTATAAATTTTAAAATATTGATAAAAAATATTCTTTCTCGAAACTCCTTTAAGTGAAGAAATTAGTGGAAATAAAAATCTCTTGCTATCTAGTATTTCTATTTTCCATTCAGTATCGCCAATAAAATGAAAAGTTAACGTGTTCGAGTTTTGAATATTATAATTTCGAAAAGATCCCGTTGAATACATGCTACCAATCGTAGCTGAATCAACAATATCAAGGCGCTCATTCAAGAGGTGGATATGAAGCATATCCTCGTAAAGAGTGTCATCCGTCATAAAGACAAGGTATTTACAACCTGCTTTAATACAAAGTTCCAAACAAGTACCATCAACAACTTTATCTGTTTGCGTATTATTTAAAAAGATACAGCTCTGTTCTGGAGACTTAGGAATTGTCTTAAATACTTGGCTTTCAAGTATGATCATCTTTTTCACCTAGCTATTACTTTTGACAGGCCAATTCTCGCCCACCGCAGGCTATCGCGGTCTACAACAGTCGGTATTTATGCAGAGGTTGTTTGATTTGTACCTTTCACCTTGAACCTTTCACCTTGAACCTCGAACCTCGAACCTCGAGTATAAAATCACACCATCTTCCACACTACAAACGCAACAGCAAAGCCAACCAAGTACACCAAGCCTAACCAGGTTAAGCTACGCAAAAGTAGGCTGTATTTAATCGCAGGCTCTGATCGAACTAGGCTGAAGTTAAGCCATGCAAAAACCGGTGTGGTTACAAAAGCAAGTGTCATTGCAAAGGTAAGCATAGGGCCAAGGGCTGATTTAAAAAATAAAATAACCGCCATACCGGCCAATGCTTGCAGTATAAGCCACGTATTTAAGCTGTGTTTAGATTGCTTAAAACCAAGTAATTTGTGTGATTCGTTAAGTGTGCGGGCGTAACCGTCAAGTACGGTGAGTGTGGTGCCAAACATACACAAAAACGCGATGGCTGATACCAAAGGCCTTGCCCACTCGCCTATTGTTGATGCGTACATATCAATCAGCTGTTTAGCAAACGCTACACCACCGAGCTCTATATTACTGTTTTGCCCATATTGCACTAACGCACCTAAACTAAAAAATACCAGCGCAAGCCCGGCGGTTAACCAATAACCTAGATTAAAATCGAATAAGCCTTGGTTTTTAGTCACATTTTGCTGAGCTTGTTTTTCTTTAAGCCACAACGAGCTCAGTGCCGATATTTCAATAGGCGCTGGCATCCAGCCCATTAAGGCAACCATAAAGCCTAACATGGCAAGTTCATATGGTGAGGGGCCAACGTAGCTTACAGGCGCTACAGGGCCGTTATTTATAGCAATAACCAATGCAGTGATGGTTGCTATAGTAAGTAGCCCCATAATAGCTTTTGCTACGTTATCGAGCGCTTTAAAATGCCCCAGTAATAATATAATTAAACACACGGCCAATATTACCCAACACAATAAGGTAACAGGAATGCTAATAGGTAATGCGTAGTGTAATAAACTCGCCGTAAGCAGCAATACGCCCGCAGTATTTACCACAGCGGCGATAATATTCAGGGCAATAAAACTGTAAAAATACCCAGGCCCTTGGTTTTTATACCCTTCTACTAAACTATTTTTGGTGGCGAGTGTGTATTCCATACCAAAACGAAAAAACGGGTACTTTAAAACGTTAACCACCACAATAAGCCAAAATAGCTGCCAGCCAAATAATGCGCCTGCTTGAGTAGAGGCCACCAAGTGTGAGCCACCAATGGCAGCGGTTGCCATTAAAATACCTGGGCCGAGCGCCCCTAACCGAGACTTCCATGTGTTTTGTGTGTACTGCATTAACTTCTCAAATTTGGTGTGTTATGTGCTTTTATTATTAATTTTTATCATTAATAAACTGTGTGAATGCATAACTTACCTAATTTACAGGCAATAAAAAAGAGCCCTTAGGCTCTTTTTAAAAATAACACATTGTTAGTTATTAATTTAAATCCATCTCTTGGATGATTTCATGTGCTATTTCAGGTGTGGTACTTACAGGCTTTTCATGTAAGTTCGCTTTTATTTGCCCTTTACGATGCTTTAGTGCGGCATCGAGTTTTTTAGCTGCGCTGGAAATGGCTGGGTACATAACCTCGTTTTCCCCTTTAACCGATATTCGCGCACCTTCATAATTAGTACTAATTTCTGCTTGGAACTTGTGATGCTCTTTTGAAAGAATAATGTCGAGCGCTATCAATGATGGAAAATGACTCTCAATTTTAGAAAACTTTTCGTTAATGTGTTCTTTAATAGAATCAGTAACGTCAACATGGTGACCAGAAAGATTAATTTTCATAGGGTATCCTTTTTTATGTTACCTCATAGTTAGTATTGGGGGCTAAACGAATTAACACAAGAGAAAATAGCTAAATTTAGCAATTATTTATTACCCTACCTGATTTAGATCATTCATTTAGCATTAAGTATGCAAAAAGCCGCGTGATAGCGGCTTTTCAGAGGTGCTGATAATTCAACCAATTATGTAATTAATCTGTGTATGAACAACAATAATCTGCAAAATCACTTACTTTTACATGAAAGCTGACATTAGCATCAACATTAAATGACTCACCCGCATTAAATGTTTTCCACTCGCTTTCACCTGGTAATAACACATCCCACTGCCCTGCAAGTAATTCCATGCACTCTTTTTGGTTGGTATTAAACTCAAATTCACCGGGTTGCATAAAACCCAAGGTTTTCGCTTCACCATTTCCTAAAAGCACAGTTCGGCTTGATACTTTGCCATCAAAATATACATTGGCTTTTTTAACCACACTAACGTTATCGAACTTTGGCATGTTAACTCCTGTTATTAATTTATAATTTTGTTACCTTCACAGTGCCTGATACACAAAAACCTTGCAAGTTAAGTGCTGTGAAAATTACTCACTTAGCAGCCAAAAGATTAAAAATGAACGACTTTATAGGGGAATTTGCTTCGAGCAACGGGCTAAACTTTTCGAACAGGTCTTTTAATGATTTGTGCACAAAGAGGACTATGAGACGCTACGCTTTAGAGAAGTGATCAAACAGCAGAATTGACTTTGTAATTTAGGTTTTGTATTGCCTCATTTTCTTCTCATTTACTTCTCTGTGTTCAAATAAATTTTTAATGATTTATGCACAAAGAGGGCTAGAAACACTGCGCTTTAGAGGCAGTGATAAAAGTACAACTCATAAAAAAGCCCGCCCTGTTATACACAGCGCGGGCTTTTAAATGTTAAAGCAGTCGCTTAAAACAATGCGTTAGCTTTGTTAACGATGTTTTCTACGGTAAAGCCGAAGAATTCAAATAGCTCGTTAGCTGGAGCCGACTCACCAAAGGTGGTCATACCGACTACGGCGCCATTTAGACCTACGTACTTGTACCAGTAATCAGCAATACCCGCTTCAATCGCTACGCGACGTGAAACGCTTGCTGGTAATACGCTTTCTTTGTACTCAGGCGATTGATCTTCAAACGCATCAGTACACGGCATAGATACAACTCGTACCTTTTTACCCTGCGCACGTAGCTCTTTCGCAGAGTCTTGCGCTAGTTGTACTTCAGAGCCAGTAGCAATAAGAATAAGCTCTGGGTTGCCGTCACAACTTAGGATGTAACCACCCTTTTTAACGTCGCTTAATTGCTGTACATCACGTGCTTGTTGCTCTAAGCCTTGGCGAGTAAAGATTAATGATGTAGGACCGTCTTTACGCTCAATAGCTTGTTGCCATGCAATTGCCGACTCAACTTGGTCACATGGGCGCCAGTTGTAAAGGTTAGGCGTTAAACGCATGCTGGCAATTTGCTCTACTGGTTGGTGAGTTGGACCATCTTCACCTAAACCAATTGAATCGTGCGTGTATACAAAAATGCTTGGTTGCTTCATTAATGCAGCCATACGAACCGCGTTGCGTGCGTATTCCATAAACATTAAGAACGTTGCACCGTAAGGGATAAAGCCTTTATGAAGTGCAATACCATTCATAATTGCCGACATACCAAACTCACGCACACCGTAGTAAACGTAGTTACCACTTGCATCGTCTGCCGTTAAGCCTTTAGAGCCATCCCAAATTGTTAAGTTTGAACCTGCTAAATCGGCAGAGCCACCCATAAACTCAGGTAGTAACGGACCAAATGCGTTTAATGCATTTTGTGATGCTTTACGTGATGCTGGGTTTGCTGGGTTTGCTTGTAACTGCTCAATATACGCTTGTGACTTTTCAGCCCAATCAGCAGGTAAATCTGAATTTGTACGGCGTTTGTATTCTGCTGCTAGCTCTGGGAATGCTTGCTCGTATGCGGCAAATTTTTCGTCCCAGCTTGCTTCAAGCTGTTGGCCTTTTTCTTTGTTATCCCACTGTGCATAAATGTCAGCAGGGATTTCAAATGCATCACCCGTCCAACCTAAGAACTCGCGAGATGCTTTAATTTCGTCATCACCTAATGGTGCACCATGACAGTCGTGGCTACCTGATTTATTAGGTGAGCCATATCCAATTACTGTTTTACAACAAATTAGCGTTGGTTTGTCAGTCACGCTTTTGGCTTCGCTAATTGCAGCACTTACAGCATCGCTGTCGTGGCCATCAACGTCGCTAATTACATGCCAGCCGTATGCTTTAAAACGTGCTGGGGTGTCATCGCTAAACCAGCCTTCAACTTCACCGTCGATTGAAATGCCGTTGTCATCCCAAAATGCCACTAACTTGCCTAGGCCTAATGTGCCAGCAAGCGAACAGGCTTCATGAGAAATACCTTCCATTAGACAACCATCACCCATAAATGCGTAAGTGTGGTGATCAACAATGTCATGGCCTTCACGGTTAAATTGAGCGGCTAATGCTTTTTCAGCAATTGCCATACCTACGGCATTTGTGATCCCTTGACCTAATGGACCCGTAGTGGTCTCAATTCCTGGCGCGTATCCATATTCTGGGTGGCCTGGTGTTTTAGAGTGCATTTGGCGGAAGTTTTTAATTTCGTCCAGTGGTAAATCATAGCCACTTAAATGCAATAGAGAATAAATTAGCATTGAACCGTGACCATTTGAGAGTATAAATCGATCTCGGTCAGCCCACTCTGGATTTGTTGGGTTATGTTTTAGATAATCGCGCCATAATACTTCTGCGATATCAGCCATGCCCATAGGGGCTCCAGGGTGACCAGATTTGGCCTTTTGTACTGCGTCCATTGACAAGACGCGAATAGCATTTGCAAGTTCTTTGCGAGATGGCATGAATTCTCCTACCTTTATATGTATTTGCGCGGGTATTTATATACCTCCATTCTTACTTATTGTAGGGGCTGTGTGCAATTAAAAACCCATAAAAATAGGACATTATGAATATTTTTTAAGAACCTTTTACTATTATATATTTTATTTAGACGTCTAGGCGTAAAAAAACTATGCAAGTTCGCTTGTTTTAGATAAAATACGCGCCTTAATTTTTTAGCGCTAATACCGACGTTTGTGAAGCGCAATATTTGTGAGCATAATTACAATGGCAAAACATTTATTTACTTCTGAATCTGTTTCTGAAGGTCATCCGGATAAAATCGCCGATCAAATTTCTGATGCGGTACTTGATGCTATCCTAGAGCAAGACTCTCATGCCCGTGTAGCGTGTGAAACTTACGTTAAAACCGGTATGGTTATGGTTGGTGGTGAAATCACGACTAGCGCATGGGTTGATATCGAAGAAATTACACGTAAAACAGTACGTGAAATTGGTTACACACACTCAGATATGGGCTTTGATGCCGATTCGTGTGCAATTTTAAACACTATTGGTAAACAGTCTCCAGACATTAACCAAGGTGTTGACCGTACAAGCCCTGAAGAGCAAGGCGCTGGCGACCAAGGCTTAATGTTTGGTTACGCATGTAACGAAACTGAAGTATTAATGCCTGCTCCAATTACTTATTCTCACCGTTTAGTGCAGCGTCAAGCTGAAGTTCGTAAAAGCGGCGAGCTTAACTGGTTACGTCCAGATGCAAAATCACAAGTTACATTTGCATACGAAAATGGCAAGCCAGTAGGTATTGATGCCGTTGTACTTTCTACTCAGCACAGCGAAGATGTATCGCAAAATGACTTAGTAGAAGCGGTAATGGAAACAATTATTAAGCCAGTACTTCCTGCTGAGCTTATTACTAGCGCAACCAAATTTTTCATTAACCCAACAGGTCGTTTTGTTATTGGTGGCCCAATGGGTGACTGTGGTTTAACTGGTCGTAAAATCATTGTAGATACATACGGTGGTATGGCTCGTCACGGTGGTGGTGCTTTCTCTGGTAAAGATCCATCAAAAGTTGACCGCTCAGCGGCTTATGCTGCACGTTACGTTGCTAAAAACATTGTTGCTGCAGGCCTTGCTGATAAGTGTGAACTTCAAGTGTCTTACGCTATTGGTGTTGCAGAGCCTACTTCTATCAGTGTTGAAACATTTGGCACAGGTAAATTAGAAGAAGCGCGTTTAATTGAATTAATTCGTGAACACTTTGACTTACGCCCTTACGGTCTAATTCAAATGCTTGACCTTGAGCGCCCTATTTATCTTCCAACAGCGGCTTACGGCCACTTTGGTCGTGACGAATTCCCATGGGAACGCACAGATAAAGCAGACGCACTTCGCTCAGCAGCTGGTCTATAAGCCACTTAGCTAATATTTAAACGGCCCTTTTTAGGGCCGTTTTGCTATGTGTACTAAGTTAGTCGTAAAACAGTCTCGAACTGTTTAACATTTTAGGTATATACTCTGCTTATACAATAAAGCGTATTAGGGATAAAAAATGGCCGACAATTTTCGTGTTATATTTGTAGGACTTGCAGAAGGCGCAGACAGCCAAGCAGTGACCACTGCACTGACAGAAAAGCTGAAAACCTCGCCAGAAAAAGTGGCTGCTTTTTTTGATGGCAAACCGTTATTTGCCCCTTGCCCCAAAGATAAAGCACTCAAGCAAGCTAAGTTACTTTCAACGCTGGGGATTAAAAGCAAACTTCAGCAAGCTGCGGCTATACAAACGGCACCTCAAACAGCTTACGACAGCCAGCGAGATCAGCGCTTATTTGACGCCCTAGATTACATTACCAGTAGCCTAATTCGACTTGAAGAAAAACTAGAAGATATTGAGCAACGCCTCCCTGAAGTTGAATTATCATTACCTGATGAAAATAATGAAGTATGGGAAGATGACGATTTAATGCTTGATGAGCCCCTCTCTACTGAGCCCAAAAAACGCGGCAACCTTGTTTTATATTCGCTGATTTCTACAGCCGTAATATTGCTTATTGTACTTGCTATGTACTTATTATTTCCTAATTTATTCTCTTTTTAATTACGGTTAAGTTATTTAATGAGTAATAATCGCGCACAAATAAGACACGATATTCGTAAAGCACGTAATAACCTATCAAAAAAACAGCAAGAATTAGCCGCCGAATCGCTTAAAGTGAATTTTATTCAACACTTAAAAAGCATAAATTCGGCCAAAAAAAGTCATATCGCGCTTTATTTAAGTAATGATGGAGAATTAGATACCTCATTGTTAATTAATGAATTATGGAACACTGACCAGGCTATTTACTTGCCCGTAATTCATCCATTTAATGGGGCTAATTTACTATTTCAACGCTATGAAAAAAACTCACCCATGAGAGCAAATCGCTATGGTATCTTGGAGCCTAAGTTGAACTGCTCTCAAATATGCCCCTTACCTGAGATTGATTACGTTTTAATGCCATTAGTGGCATTTGATAAATTTGGTAATCGCCTTGGAATGGGAGGTGGGTTTTACGATAGAACATTGGCACGTTTATACGAACAACACTGGCAACAACCGCAACTTATTGGCCTCGCACATGCGTGCCAACAAGTCGATGAGTTACCGATTGAATCGTGGGATGTACCACTAAAAACGATCATAACACCCGATAAAACCTACTGTTGGTAACAACTAATCTTGTAAACTAACAGCCTATTTTGACACCAATGAGCAGACAACAATGACACAAGATGAATTAAAAAAAGCAGCTGCGTGGGCTGCACTCGAGTTTGTAAAAGAAAACACCATAGTAGGTGTAGGTACAGGCTCAACCGTTAATCACTTTATTGATGCCCTAGGCACAGTTAAAGACACCATCGTTGGTGCAGTATCAAGTTCAGAAGCATCTACAGCGCGCTTAAAAGAGCTTGGCATAGAAGTGTTTGAGCTTAACGATGTAGCAGCACTTGATGTATACGTTGATGGCGCAGATGAAATTAACGCCTTAAATGAAATGATCAAAGGCGGCGGTGCGGCGCTTACCCGCGAAAAAATAGTGGCAGCTGTAGCAAAACAGTTTGTATGTATTGTTGATGATACAAAACTAGTCGATACCCTAGGAGTCTTCCCTCTTCCGGTTGAAGTTATTCCGATGGCACGTAGCTACGTTGCCCGTGAATTATTAAAACTAGGTGGTGACCCAGTTTATCGCCAAGGTGTAGTAACCGATAACGGCAACGTTATTTTAGATGTACATAATTTAAAAATTACCCATGCTAAACAGCTTGAAACACAAATAAATCAAATTGTTGGCGTAGTCACCAACGGCCTATTTGCAGAGCGCGGTGCTGATAAAGTAATTATCGGCACTAAAAATGGGCCACAAATTAAATAGGATATGGTTATGAGTAAGGTATCGTTAGCAAAAGACAAAATTAAAATTCTCTTGCTTGAAGGTGTTCACCAAAGCGCTGTTGAAACGCTAAAACGTAACGGTTATAGCAATATCGACTACGTTAAAACATCGTTGCCAGAGGACGAACTTATAGAGCGCATTAAAGATGTGCACTTTGTAGGGCTTCGTTCTCGTACTCATATTAACGAATCTGTATTAAACGCAGCTGAAAAGCTAGTTGCTGTAGGTTGTTTTTGTATTGGCACAAACCAAGTAGACTTAAACGCAGCGCGTGAGCGTGGTATTGCGGTATTTAATGCACCGTTTTCAAATACTCGCTCTGTGGCTGAGCTTGTACTTGGTGAAATATTGCTGTTATTACGTGGTATTCCACAGCGTAATGCCGCTGCCCATCGTGGCGGCTGGTTAAAAACAGCTAATGGCTCGTTTGAAGCACGCGGCAAAACCTTAGGTATTATTGGTTACGGTCACATTGGTACTCAGCTGGGTATTATGGCTGAAAATATTGGTATGAACGTGGAGTATTACGATATTGAAGACAAACTATCTTTAGGTAATGCTACACAAGTACATAACTTAACGCAGCTGTTGCAACGCGCTGATATTATTAGCTTACATGTTCCAGAGACACCGCAAACTAAAAACCTAATTGGTACAGCAGAGCTTGCCGTGATGAAGCAAGGGTCTATTTTAATTAATGCTTCTCGCGGTACTGTGGTTGACATTGACGCCCTAGCTGAAGCACTAACAGAGAAGAAACTTAGCGGTGCAGCCATTGATGTATTCCCAGTTGAGCCTAAATCAAACGATGAAGAGTTTATTTCGCCACTACGTGAATTCGACAACGTTATTTTAACGCCGCACATTGGGGGTTCTACTCAAGAAGCACAGGAAAACATTGGTATTGAAGTAGCAGGTAAACTCGCTAAGTACTCAGATAATGGCTCAACCATTACTGCAGTTAACTTCCCTGAAGTATCATTGCCTGAACTTGCTAACCGTAGCCGCTTGTTACACGTGCATCACAACCGCCCTGGCGTGCTAACGCAAATTAACCAAGCGTTTGCTCAGCACGGTATTAATATTGCCGCGCAGTACTTACAAACGGATGAAGCGATTGGTTACGTGGTTATTGACGTAGATACCGTTCAATCTGAAGTAGCACTAAAAGAACTTAGTGCCGTTGAGGGCACAATTAGAGCTCGTATTCTTCACTAAATAATCAGCTAAAATAATAAAAAGCCGTACTTGAATAATCAAGTACGGCTTTTTATTTATTGCCACTTTATTTGTATATTTTTGCTTAATGAGCTTTTTACTTGCAGATGATTAGCCTCAATTAATGCAGTTGTGTTCTCTGTAATCTGGGCAAATAAACCGTCCGCCTCGCAACTTATATTATCCAACCCTATCCATGCATTTCGATTGGAGTTCTTAGCGGCATATAAACAATGATCAGCAATGTCAACGACCCGCTCCCAACTCAATGCTTGAGGCCTATTGGGTAGAAATGGGTAGCTTGCAAACCCAATAGAGCAGGTTTTATTAATCGTTTCGCCATCACTAATTTTAAAAGTATGTTTTTCTATAGCCGCTCTAAGTCTTTCGGCTAATTCAGCGGCATTATTACGTTCTGAAAAACGTGCAACGACTAAAAACTCCTCTCCGCCCCATCTAACACAATAATCTAACTCTCTAAATATCTGCTTTAAAACGTCCTTTATCTGCATTAATACGGCATCTCCGGCAGTATGGCCATAAACATCGTTAACTCGCTTAAAGTGATCAATATCAATAAGGAAAAAAATTAGATCGGCATCTTTAATAGTTGCTAGTGTTTTTTGCTCGCTGTGTTCAAAGTATTTACGATTGACCAGCTCTATATCAGCAAGTAAGTTATTGGCTAAAAATCGTCTATTGTAGAGTCCGGTTAATTCGTCGATAACACTTAACTTTACTAACTCTGCATTCGCTTGTTGTAACCCTAAAGTACGCTCTGCCACTTTAAGCTCTAGTTGCTCGTTTACTTTTTTAATAAAGTGCACTTTTTTATATTGCGCGCGCACAAATAACCAAATAGCCAACACAACTAAGACTACATAACCGGTGTAAGCCCACCACGACAACCAGGGTGGCGGTAGCACTTTGATTTTTAATGCTGTAGCAGTTTCATTCCAAACCCCATAAGGATTACTCGCTTTAACACGTAAAATATACTCCCCAGTAGGTAAATTAGTATAAGTTGCACGACGGTTTTTATAATCCGTTTTTATCCACTCGTTATCTAAACCAGCCATTTGAAATGCATATTGGTTTTTTTTCGAATTAGAAAAATACAGACCACTAAACTCAAAAGTAACTAAGTTTTGCTTATGAGTTAACGTTATTTCAGAAGTACTGTGAATTGCTTTTTCGAGGCTATATCCAGATCTAATGTTATTCACAATCTCTGTTTGGGTAGCCGTTTTACGTTTAACTTCACCTACTGGTACCGACTTATTCGACAGCAACATATCAGTAAAAACCACCTTTGGAGGTCGACTATCAATTTTAATATCATTTGGATAAAAACGATTAAACCCGTTAATACCACCAAAAAACAACTCGCCCGTTTTACTTTTAAATGAGGCATCTGCATTAAATTCATTGCTCTGCAAGCCGTCGCTAACGTTATAATTTTTAAAGCGTTTTGTTTTAGTATTTAAGTGCGAGAGCCCTTGGTTAGTGCTCAGCCAAATACCAGTATTATCTTCTTCAATTCGGTAAATGACATTATTTGCTAAGCCATCTTCTTCAAAATAATGAGTGAAACTTCCCGTTGCCTTATCAAGTAAATTTAAACCACTGGCTGTCCCTACCCAAATATTACCTAAATGGTCTTCTTTGATTGCGTAGACGGTATTATGACTTAAGCTTCGAGGGTTAGTATCTTGATGAGTGAAGTGAGTAAACGTTTGTGTATCAGGATTAAAATGATTAACTCCTTTCCATGTACCTAACCAAAGGTGACCACGACGATCCTCGGTGATCACTCGGATGGTATCATCATTTAAACTATTACTATTATTTGGATCATGATTGTAGTGAACAAACTGCTCTGTAAGAGGATTAAAACGACTCAATCCTTGCCATGAGCCTAACCATAAATATCCATCGCGATCTTCTGTTATTACACTAATAGCTTCTCCACGAACACTATTTATATTACTTGGATCATGGCGGAAGTGCTTAAATTTCTCTGTTGAAGGATCAAAACGACTTAACCCTCCTTGATCGGCCCCAAGCCACAAATAGCCTTGCTTATCTTGGGTTATTGCGTAAATACGATCGTCGTTTAAACTGTTGCTGCTGGTGTCATCATGTCGATAATGAGTAAACTTCTCAGAAGCTGAATTAAATTTATTAAGCCCACCTCCCCATGTACCTATCCATAATGACCCCTCACGGTCTTGGGTAATTGCTCTGATCATATTATGGCTAAGGCTGTAAGGGTCTGTTCTTTGATGGTTGTAATGGGTAAACTGCCTAGCAATTGAATTTGAACGATTGAGACCTCCGCCGTCCATTCCTACCCACAAGTTATCATGCTGATCGTAAATAATTGCTCTAACAATATCGTTGCTTAAACTATTAGGATTTGTTGCATCATAACGATAATGAGTAAATTGTTTCTTGGTAATATTAAAATAATTAAGCCCACCACCTAGCGTAGCTAGCCATAGATTACCTTGTTTATCGGGCGTAATTGCATCGACATTGTTATCACTTAAACTGTTGTCGTTATTTGATTGATATTTATAATGGGTAAACTTTTTTTCTACTAAATTAAAATAACTTAAACCGCTACCACGTGTTCCTATCCACAAGTTATCTAAATCATCTATATGAATGGCACTAATAGTATTATTGCTAAGACTATTTATTTGATTAGGCTGATGACTATAATGGCTAAACAGTCCTGTTTTTGGACTGAAATGGTTAAGGCCCCCATTCCATGTTCCTATCCAAAGTGAGCCGTTATCATCCGAAGTTATAACACTAATCGCGTCATCGCTAATACTATTTTTAGTATCAGCTTGATGGCGATAATGAGTAAACTTTTTGGTACTGGGGTTAAACCGATTCAGGCCACCTTTATCTGTTCCAATCCATATATTGCCTTGCGAGTCTTGGGTAATAGCGTGCACTGAGTTATCGCTTAAACTATTTGCATCGTTTGGATCATGCATATAACGGATAAACCGCTCAGTAGTAGGATCAAAACGGTTAATACCACCTCCTCGTGTGCCTATCCATAATTCACCGTCTTTACCTTGAGTAATTACCTTAATATAGTTATTTGATAACGAATACAAATCATCTTTCTGTTTTTTAAAGACCTTAAACTCATAACCATCGTAACGCGCAAGGCCTTCCTCAGTTCCGATCCATAAAAACCCTTGCTGATCTTGTAAAATCGCTTTTGCACTACTTTGTGGTAACCCATTTTCTATTGATAAGCGCTCAAAACGCACAGCAGGACCTGCAGCTAATACAGATGGGATCGAAAACACAATAACAAGCCACATTATGCACAAATACTTTATTTTTTTACTCAAACAGAAAACTCCAATTACCAGGGGCTGTTGTATTTCAGAATTAAAACTTGTTTCACCGAGGGGAGACCTTATCACGCTACGAGTTGGTAACTTAGTAGGCGAAGAAAATAAGCAGGCAAAGCTGCAGCGTCAAGCCCATGTCCCTTAGCAGAATCCAAGCAATCACCTTTCATTTAAAATAGTAGGTTACTTTACAAATATATATAATATTTAATTAATAAAGACACAAAAAAGCGCGAGCTAAACTCACGCTTTCATTATTTAACATGTAAAGTCTGGTTAATAACTAGTGCTTATTTGCCTTTAACTTCTAAGTTTATAAACTTAACCAGCTCTTCAGGTTGCCCTGCTAATATCATTAGCTGCTGATTTACTTCCATCATGGTTTTACCTTCCGGTAGTTTAGCCGAGACACTAAGCGAATTTAGGCCTTTAGCAAAGTCAGTTAATGCTTGTGCTATTTCTTCGGTTACCGGCGCTTGCTGTAACTGTTGAGCCAGCATCATTTGCATTTGCTCTAGTGTCATACCTTGTTTGGCTAGCTCACTTTCTAGCAAGGTACTTAACTCACCTTGATTATCGAGCATTACACTCAAAGTACGTGGCTCTAACTTGCTCATTGCTTGCATAATAAGTGTTTGCTGTTGTAACTCTTGCTCATAAGTAAGCGGGGTATCACCTGCTGTTTGCTGAGCTTTGCTTATTTCTAGTGAAGCATCCATAAGCGCTTTAGAATTAGCCAGTCCCATATTCATATCAATGCTGGCAATATCGTTGGCGTGTAGTTTAACAACTATATCGCTGTTTCCAGATTGTTCATCGTAATCTAATGATGAGTGTAAATCATAACTGGCCGAGGCAAGTTGTGTATTTGTATCTGCTGGCAGTGTAGCGACAAAACCTTCATCAAATTGGAAATTCTTTAGTGTAAAAGCAGTATGTGGCGATATTTTATCGGTTTCGTAACCTGTTACTTCCACATGCTCAACTGTGGCAATATTTTTACCCTCAGGGCTAGTCACTTCTATATTGCTAATAGCAACACTATTTGAAATAACACTCGCCGATAGCTCTGCATAGTTAAAGCTTGCACCTGTTTGCTCGCTAACCAAAGCCAACTGCTTATCAACCTCAGCGCGTACCTCTTGGGTTGCTACATAGTTTGCATAGCTTACGCCACCCACACCTGCAGCAATAATCGCGGCTGTAATCACTAATTTCTTCATGTTATTTCCTTATTCTGTATATAAGCGGTATTACTCTAAATAGTAACATTGCTCGGCAGTCGCTGTAAGCGTTAATTTATTAAGCTAAGTAGCTCGTGCACTGTTTTAACTGGCGTTATTTTAGCACCTAGCCCTTCCATGGATTTATGGTAATTACGAAATGGGATAAATATTTCAGTAAACCCATGTTGCGCCGCTTCTTTAACACGGGGCACACCACTGTCGATTGGGCGTACATCACCATTTAAACTTAACTCTCCCATAATACAGGTGGTTCGTGGAACAACGAATTCGTTTAAACTACTCAAAAGTGCAGTAACAAGCGCTAAGTCAATACAGGTTTCTGATTCATCAATTTTTAAACCACCGACAATATTAAAAAACGTATCGTGGAATATTTTGGTTTTAGTGTGCTTACGTAAAATACCGGTAAGCATTTTAATCCGATTCATATTTAAACCAACACATACTCGCTGTGGAAACTCTGCCTCGGTTTCTGTGGTTAAACACTGAATTTCAAGTAGTAAATTACGATTTCCCTTACGAATACAGGTAATCGTCGACCCTGGTGACTCGGTGGTTGAACCCGATAAGAAAATTTCACTGGGGTTATCAACACTGAGCATTCCGCGTTCACACATTTTAAAAATACCGACAGTATCTATATCACCAAAGCGATTTTTATTAGCGCGTAGGGTGCGCACTTGACCATCGTTGGTATCAATATGTAACAGTGCATCAACTATATGTACTAGAGTTTGCGGGCCGGCTATTTCATTATTCTTATTTACGTGAGCAATAATAAACATAGTTACGTCGTTTTGCTTACAGTACTGTGTTAATGCCTGAGCAGCACTTTTCACCTGAGAAGGCGAACCAGGGCTACCATTTGCGGTATCGGTAACAACTGCTTGAATGGAGTCAATAACGGCAAATTTAATTTTGTTTTTATCAAGCTCTTCAATAATGGTTTCAACACTGGTCTCAGACAGTAAATAAAGTTCATCTTCGTTGTAATTAAGCTTTAACCGGTTAACCCTGTTTTTAAACTGCGACAGGGACTCCTCCGCAGTACAGTAAAGTGATGGCATACGCTGAGACATTCTTGCCACCAAATCAGATAGTAGTGTTGTTTTGCCCGCCCCCGGATCGCCAGAAATAATATTAACCGAGCCGGTGGTTACACCACCGCTTAGTACACGGTCAAGTTCGCCAATTTCAGTAAGCTGCTTTTCAGCCTCAGCGGTTGCTACATCATTAATTTTTTTAGAACCACCGCCAATGCCACCGGCATAACCACCTACACTGGCACGAGCAGCTACCTTTTTGTTTTGCCCTGCAGAGGGTTTAAACTCTGCTAAAGTGTTCCATGCGCCACAGCGACACTGGCCTTGCCAACGTTGATAGTTCATGCCACATTCTGTACAAACAAACTCTACTTTTGCCGCTTTAGCCATTTAAAACCTTACCTACTATTCTTTATTTTGAAATACACAGTGTTAAGCGCTTATTTTGCCATTGCTGGCTCTACCTTAGCAACAACGTCTTGTGGATCAGCGCATTTAGTATCACACTCACAGTATGCTAATGTAGTTTCACTTAACCTACTTTAGGGCATGTTTCTTGCTTTAAAAAACTAATTAACCCTTGCCAATTAATTGGCTATTAGAGAATAACAATAAATAACCTGAACTCTGGTTAAGATATTTACTAACATATTGAGTCAAAATAGATATTTGTGCTTATTTTTCTCTAGCTAGAGATTTTTAGTGAAAACAAGGCGAAATTACGCGTCAATAGCTCGCCTATTGCAAGTAAATTCAACGCAGTTAGCGCTGAAAATAGCTGCTTGAGATGGATTTATTATCCGGAGTTCAGGTTAAACACAAAGTATAGTTACGCATAGTATTATGGCCGCATTTGGCGGTTTTGCGAGATTCGATTTATTAAATATTCTAATAAATAATTGTAACAGTATACCTACTTTTTAAATTAGACGGTGACGATTTATAAATGGCTGATGACGTATTGCTCAAGCATGAAGCGCTTGTAGATGAATTAAAACAGTATTTAGGAAATCCTAAATTTGATCTCATTTTCAAGACAAAAACCGCCGAGTTAACTAAACCCGAGCAGTTTTTAATAAAAATGGAAATGTCGCGTTTATCTCAGCCGATAGACCGTTTTATTGATCTGCGTAGTTTAGTCACTGGTCAAGTAAAACCTTATGAATACAAAGGCAAGCAGCACTTTATGGATGACACCGCTATTGAAGTATTTGAAGCGGCTATAAAACAACATAAAGATTACACTCTTGCAGTATACGAAGCGGTAATGAATACCGAAAATAATTATCGCGTATTACAACAAAAATCAACGACTACCCCACCTAAAGAAATTGAATCATCGCGCGAATTGTCTACCGATGTAATTAAATTTGCAGCTTATGAAAATCGCAGTGAAGAGCGGATGAATTACTCAATTAAAATTACTATTGAGTATGACGGACAAGCAAAAATCGATGCAAGTACCTCTGATATTTCAATCAGTGGCTGTAAAATTAAGTTAGCGTCGCGCTATCGCTTAAAAAAAGGTCAGCTTATAAATATGCACCTAGTAGGCTTAGAGCAAGATTTTCAGCTTGGCCTCAAAAGTGGCGTTAAATATGAAGTCGTTGCAATAGAAAACACCTCAGAAGAATTTAATCATATCCGCTTGAAGCGTACATTTGAAGAAAATAACAGCGCGTTTGATCGTTTTTTAGAAAGCTTTATTCATGGCAATAAACGCCGTTATAAAGTGAATTTAGATAACACCCTCGATGCAGTTATTTCTAAAGGGTATGAACAATATTATATACCTAGGGTTAATTCTTTATATGTTTTTATTAGCCAGCAAAACGGCGTTTATTATCCTAGCCTGAGCTTAACTACTGAAAACAGTTTATTTATTCAGCGTTACTTTACTGATGAACGCAAAAAATCATGCCTTTACAATGTGTTAAATCATAAGCGTATTCGTACCTTGGCGCTAAAACCGATTGCAGTAAAAGAAGAGTATTTGTATACCTTTACCCATGTCTCTGCAGGAAAAATTTATTATTACTCAGCCACTCGCTCAGAGCTTGAGCAACAAGCAAAATTAAAAGCGTTATTTTTTGGTTTTGGTAGCCGAAGAGACAGTTGGCGCTGCTTTAAATTACAACTAATGCCGAGTCATACTGAAGATGCTTATATTCCTTTATCTTTACCTAACTCTTTAGGCAAAGATATTGAAAAACTAAATAAACCACCTTCACCACGTGTTGAAGGCGCAATAAAAGACGTTAAGTATTTAATGCTACTTACCCAAGTTGGTAATGAGCATGAACAACAACATTATCAACAATATGAATTTGATAAAGCCTTAGCCAATAAATTGAAATATTTTGGCCACAGTAAGCACGCATCGCCACCGGAACTTAATACTGTGCCTCTAGAGTATGTAAATCTTCGCTCTAATAAACGCTATTTATACAAAACTAATGTTGTGATTAATACTCGTGATGCGGTATTACATGGGCATACCCGTGATTTTTCAATATTTGGCTTACAGCTAGAGTGCAATCAAGAAGTGAACTTTAAAAAAGGCGATATTGTTTCGCTATCATTTCCTGATTTGCAAAAAATTACTAAAAACTATTCATTAAATCTTATTCAATATGAAGTAATGGCTGTGAGTAAATCGCTGACTACCATTAATTTGAAAGCGTATGTAGATAAAGGCTCATCTCATACTGGGGTCGATTTTTTTACTCTTTTAATAAGTAGCAATAAACAAAAATTAAAAGTAGCAGAAGAATCACCTAAAGTACCCGGGCTTTCTACAGCACTTAGAAATATGGTAACCAAAACGCTTTGCCAGTTTCCGATTTATTTACATAAATCAATGGCGCATTTTGAAATTGGCGCTATGGGATTTGGTTTATATCCAAGCCCACTGCATATTATTTTGCAAAATTTTTCCTTATTAAATGCTAAAACAGACTTATCGGATATTATTACTAAAGCGCATATTATTGATGTGATCACCCCTAATATTAAAGAGCGTACCCGCCAAGATCCGCCATTAGAGTTTAGTTTAATAATTAACTTTGATCCTAAAAAAGATAATATAGCGGATGCTATTACCAGCCAATGTGTTTTAGGTACTGACTGCAGCGAGTTTAAACAGCAAGTAAGAAAAGGGCTTAAATCTGAGCTGATTTTTATAATGCGTTTATATATTTCACGCACTGGTCGACTCGATACTGACTACCTAGCAAACGAGCTAAAATACGTCAGCCAATACGCAATTCACAAGGCCAAAGACTTAGAGGATGCTTTGTGGTCTGTATCAGGTGTTGGCGATATTATTGATGTCAGTGATGAAGCGCTTGAGCATTTAGCGCTCAACCAACAACAGGTTGAGCAAATGTCTAGACGAAAGCTCATCTGGTTAAATCGTTTACGTTAAACCTGTGATGGGTTTAGCGGAACCGCCAGCATATATAACAGTTGCAATAACGAGCCTTGGCAAATAGCTGCTTGGGCTTGCTCAACTACTTTTGGTTTACCATGTACAGCAACGCCTAAGCCAGCTTGAGCCATCATTTTTAAATCGTTTGCGCCATCGCCAATGGCAACCGTTTGGCATTTTTCAAGCCCCAGCTTTTGTTGTAGCGAGTTTAAAACAACCGCTTTTTGCTCAGCATCAACAATCCCACCTAACACTTTACCTGTTAGTTTATCGTCTTTAAATTCAAGCATATTGGCATGCACTTCATCTAAATTAATCAGCTCCTGAACTCGCTCAGCAAACGGCACAAAACCGCCCGATGCAATCGCTAAATACCAATCATGGTGTTTTAAAATTTGGCATAACGCTTTAATACCGGGCATTAAAGGCAGTGTACTTTTAAGCTCATCAATTAAACTCTTTTCAATGCCTTCAAGCTTAGCAACACGCTGATATAAGCTTTCACTAAAATCAAGCTTACCTGCCATTGCCTGCGCGGTCACGCTGGCAACCTCGTCATATACATTAGCCAAGCGTGCAATTTCATCAATACACTCAATAGTAATGGCTGTTGAATCCATATCCATTACTAATAACCCAGGTTTTTGTAAATCAGGGGGACAGGTTACTTGCACTAACTGACACGCCAAGGTATTTGCAAAAGTTTGAAGTTCAAGTGGATTTATTACACGCTCTGCATTTTCTATATAAAAACATAATGCCGGAGATAACCCTAAATCTGGCTGATATTGACAAATAGCCGTTACTTTTTGCTGGTGAGCCGCAAAGAACTCAATAATGCTATTAATATGCTGAATATTAAAATCACCGCCAAAGGCAATACTAAATAACCCGTGGTTTCTGTTTGGTGTTGTATTTAGTGGTGTAAAAACACCTTGTTGGTAGCTAAACCATTTATTAAGAATAAGTGATGATGATAATAGCTCAGCGCTTTGCTGTGCCATGTTCGCGTTCGACATGGGATCTCCGTTTATATTTCCTGACATTTAGCTCATTGATAATAAGGATATGAGATACAAAATTCGCCATCAGGGGGGATTTAGGGTTATAGTGTAGTTGTAACATCAAATCAAAATGCTGTCAGCAGCATAAACGGTGACTATGAAAAATAACCATCTTAAAAATCCACTTACAGCCTCGCAAAAAAAGCGTCTAATTCGTTTATTATTGGCCGCTGGCTGCTTTGTATTATTAAGCTGGGTAGGAATAAACAGTAGCTTTCAAAGCCATCAACTACTATATGATAGTGCTGATAGTGCAGCCAAGTCACTCACTCAGTTTATGGCACTGAATGCCAAAAACCCGCTGATAGAGAAAAACAAATCGCAGCTCACCACCTTGTGCAACAATATCAGTAAAGATGAGTTTGTTCTTTCAGCCACCATTTATGATAAACAAGGTGTAGTGCTTGCAAGCAGTGATAATTGGCAATCACATCATGTATATGGCTTACTACCAGACTCATCGCCTGGCATTAGTAAGTTAAAAACACCGTTTGTTGAACAAGTTATTTCTGACGACAATCGCCCTATTGGCTTTGTATCTATTACCTATTTAACGCGTGCTGCGGTATCTTCAAGCCATAACCATTTTCACGATTTAGGCCGCCAAGTATTACTTATGCTAGTGATTGCTTGTATTTTTACTTGGCAATTAGGCCGAGGGTTAAAACGCTGGCAAGTAAATCGTTATATACAAAAAACGTCAGAGCACGAATCATAAAGCTGCTCAGCTAATCGATATTTATCGCTATTTGGCTTTAAAGCATAGAGCGCATCAAACACCTTAGGAATATGCAATGGGGTATTTATTTCTCCCTGATAACCATTTAGCGGCATTGAAGGTGAGTCAGTTTCCAGCACTAAATGCTGTGACTCAAGCTTTGCTACAACCGCACGAGTTTTAGCAGCCCGCTCATAGGTGATAACCCCACCCACTCCAAGCTTAAAGCCCATTTTTATATAATACTGTGCTTGTTGTATTGAGCCTGAAAAAGCATGGATCACACCGCCATTCTTAGGTTTACAACGCTTAAACGATTGCGCTATTAAATCATGGCTTTGTCTGTGATGCACAATCAGCGGTAACTCTAGCTCATTAGCAAGCGCTATTTGTTGCTCAAACAGAAAGGTTTGTTTTTCAAGGTTTTCGATACTGCGATCTAGCCCGCATTCCCCAATAGCCACAAGCTGAGTTTTGTTTGTTTTAGCAAAGTTATACAGTGATTCTAAGTGCGATTGCTGATGTTGCTCTAAAAAATAAGGATGTAGCCCTGCAGCTATTCTAATTTGTGGGTAGGTTGCTTTAAACTCGAGTAGTTTTTGAGACTGCGCCAAGCTAATGCCTGGCACAATAAATTGATTAATGCCCTTTGCTACACAGGCATTAATAAGCGATTCCCGATTTGTATCAAACTCACTAAAATCAAGATGACAGTGTGAGTCTATAAATTGCAAAACCAGCAGCCAACTAAGGGTTTAAGCGCGTTATTTGCCAGCTATTGTCGGCTTGACGCTGATACATAAAGCGATCATGTAAACGATGCGCTCCGCCTTGCCAAAACTCGATTTTTTGCGGCACAACACAATACCCACCCCAAAAGTCAGGGAGCGGAATTTCACCTTTAGCGAACTTATTTTTCATGTTGGTAAAGGTTTCCATTAGCACTTTACGCGACGAAATTGGACGGCTTTGTTGCGACGCCCATGCGGCTAATTGACTTTCTTTAGGTCGAGATAAAAAGTATTTAGCAACAGCCGATGTAGGTAATGGCTGCGCTTCACCATACACAATTACTTGGCGCTCCATAGGGTGCCATGGAAAGTGCAAGGAAATTTTGTTATTGCCTTTTAGTTCTTGCGCTTTACGTGAACCGGTATTGGTAAAAAACACAAAACCGTTATCATCTAAATGTTTTAGCAACACAATACGCTGTGAAGGCTGACCTGTTTCATCGACCGTAGCGACCACCATAGCTGTAGGATCAGGCAAATTACTACCAACAGCATGCTCAAGCCACGTTTCAAACTGCTTAAACGGATCATCAAGCAAGTTGTCTTCACTAAGCGCATCTTGCAGGTATTCACGACGAATATCTTCGAGTTTCATAAAATTCCCTCTAGGTTCTAGGTTCTAGGTTCTAGGTTCTAGGTTCTAGGTTCTAGGTTCTAGGTTCTAGGTTCTAGGTTCTAGGTTCTAGGTTCTAGGTTCGTCAAAAGTTTTAAGCGCTCTGTAATACGTGTCATACTTTTCCTAGTGCCTAAAGCCTATTTCTTCCTAGTACCTTGTTACTTTTGTATGTGACTTAGGCTAAATAGTTTTACCAACGCAGCTAAAGCGAACTACACGCAGCAGACGCTCACCTAAGTAGTTTAGTCTAAGATAAGGCGGACACTCGACTTATCCCTATGAGCATACGTAGTTGTATGTGATTAGGGTCAGTCGAGTGGACAACGCAGTATTAGATTAAAATACGACGGTGATTACATTTGCTCCATGACTTCGATACCTAGTAGATCTAATCCTGTTTTCAGCGTATCTGCCACTAAATTACACAACACTAAACGGCTATCACGAACACTTGGCTCTACGCCCTCTTTAAGTACTGGGCAAGCTTCATAGAATGTCATGTATAGACTAGCTAGTTCGTATAAGTAACCACACAATACGTGCGGTGTGGCTTCATTGATCATCAGATCAAGGACTTCTTCTAACTGCAATAATTTAAGCGCGAGGGTTTTCTCTTGCGGCTCAATAATACTTACATCGGCTTTTAAGCTTGCAGCATCAACGCCTGACTTACGGAAAATACTGCGGACACGCGTATAAGCATATTGTAAATAAGGGGCTGTTGCGCCCTCAAAACTTAGCATGCTGTCCCAGTTGAAAATGTAATCGCTGGTACGGTGCTTAGAAAGATCTGCGTATTTAACCGCGCCAATACCCACTTTACGAGCAATTTCACTACGATCTTCGTCAGATAAATCTGATTCACGCTCAGCGAGTTTGGCTGCTGCACGAGTAATTGACTCTTCAAGTAAATCAGCTAATTTTACCGTGCCGCCTGTACGAGTTTTAAATGGTTTGCCATCAGCGCCCATCATGGTGCCAAATGGGCAAAATTCGTAACTGGTTTCATCGCGTAATAAACCAGCTTTACGCGCAGTAAGCTCCACTTGATTAAAGTGAAGGCTCTGGCGCGCATCAACAAATATCAAAATACGCTCAGCGCCTAACTTGTTTGAACGGTAATCACACGCGGCTAAATCTGTGGTTGCATATAAGAAGCCGCCACCTGATTTTTGCACGATAAACGCTGAAGGCTCACCGTCTTTATTTGCCAGCTCATCTAAAAATACCACTTGTGCGCCTTGCGACTCTACTGCAATATTTTTATCTTTTAATAGGCTAATAATATCGTTAAGTTCACTGTTATAAGCACTTTCAGCCATAATATCGGCAGGCGTAAGGGTTACATTTAAACGCTTGTATACTTCTTCAGAGTGCTTCACTGAAGTGGCAATAAATAGTTTCCACAGTTTTTCACAGTGAGCGTCGCCACTTTGCAGTTTAACTACGTAGTTACGTGCTTTATCGGCAAAGCCTTCTTCGTCATCAAAACGCTTTTTAGCATCGCGGTAAAAGGTTTCTAAGTCAGCAAGCGCAACAGTGTCTAAATCAACACCTTGGTTAATTTGATCTTCTAAATGCGCAATCAACATGCCAAACTGTGTGCCCCAATCACCCATGTGATTTTGACGAACAACGGTATCGCCTCTAAATTCAAGTGCGCGTACTACCGCATCACCAATAATAGTTGAGCGTAAATGACCTACGTGCATTTCTTTTGCAAGGTTCGGCGATGAGTAATCAACCACTACTTTTTGTGGTTTGGCGTGCTCATTTACGGCAAGTTTTGCGTGGTTATTAGCGGCTTGTACGCTTTGTGCTAAAAACTCTGGCTTTAAGTGAATATTAATAAAACCAGGGCCAGCAATTTCCGTTTTTTCGGCAATGTCGCTTACATCTAACTGATCAATAATTTTTTGCGCCAATTCACGCGGATTACTTTTCATTTTTTTAGCTGCGCCCATCGCGCCATTAATTTGGTAATCACCAAACTGTGGACGTGTGCTTTGCGTAACCGCTGGGTTAGTATCTTCTGGCAGGCCTGCAGCGGTCATAGCGGCAATGGCTTTTTCTACTAAAATAGTACGAATATTCATTATATTATTTACCTTTATAAGCCCGCCAAAGCAGGCTTTGTGTTAATTCTAGTGGCTAAGTGTTAGTTTTCACGCGTGTGGTTAAATGTCACTTCAGGGTAACGCTCAGTCGACAAGTTAAGATTTACACGACTCGGCGCGATGTAAGTTAAATTATCGCCACCATCGAGTGCTAAGTTGCTTTCGCACTTACGCTTAAACTCTTCAAACTTTTTAACATCATCACAGCTAACCCAGCGGGCTGTATTTACATTAACGCTTTCGTAAATTGCATCAACGTTATATTCAGCTTTTAAACGCGCTACAACCACGTCAAACTGCAACACACCTACCGCACCTACAATTAAGTCATTATTAATTAATGGTCTGAATACTTGTACTGCGCCCTCTTCTGAAAGCTGTACCAATCCTTTTAATAACTGTTTTTGTTTTAATGGATCGCGCAGACGAATTCGGCGAAACAGTTCAGGGGCGAAGTTTGGAATACCGCTAAACTTAATTTTTTCACCTTGAGTAAAAGTATCACCAATTTGAATCGTTCCGTGGTTGTGTAACCCAATGATATCACCAGCGTAAGCATCAGCCGCACGCTCACGATCGCCCGCCATAAAGGTTACCGCATCAGAAATACTGACTTGTTTACCGATACGCACATGATTCATTTTCATGCCTTGGCTATATTTACCCGACACAATACGCATAAAGGCAATACGGTCACGGTGTTTTGGATCCATGTTGGCCTGAATTTTAAATACAAACCCAGTGAAGTTTTCTTCTGTGGCTACAACTTGGCGATCTTCAGTCTCACGTGGTAATGGGGTTGGCGCCCATTGAGTTAACCCATCTAAAACATGATCTACACCAAAGTTACCAAGTGCGGTACCAAAATACACAGGCGATAACTCACCCGCTAAGAATAGATCTAAATCAAATTCGTGTGATGCACCAATAACCAACTCTAACTCGTCACGTAATTGCGCTGCAAGTTCATCACCAATGGCTTGGTCAAGCTCAGGGTTATCGAGCCCTTTAATGCTGCGTACTTCTTGAATAGTGTGACCTTGACCCGTTTTATATAAAATGGTCTCTTCGTTATGGATATGGTAAACACCTTTAAACTCTTTACCACAGCCAATGGGCCAAGTAACAGGTGCACAGGCAATATTTAGCTCTGTTTCTACTTCGTCGAGTAGTTCCATTGGGTCGCGAATATCACGGTCACATTTATTCATAAAGGTAACAATAGGCGTGGTACGCAGGCGTGTTACTTCCATTAGCTTACGGGTACGTTCTTCTACACCTTTAGCAGCATCAATGACCATTAAACACGAATCTACCGCGGTTAAAGTTCGGTATGTATCTTCAGAGAAGTCTTCGTGTCCTGGGGTATCAAGTAAATTAACTAACGCATTGTTATATGGAAATTGCATTACAGAGGTAGTGACAGAAATACCACGCTCTTTTTCCATTTCCATCCAATCCGACTTAGCATGCTGATTAGAACCACGGCCTTTAACCGTTCCAGCTTTTTGAATTGCTTGTCCGAATAACAATACTTTTTCAGTGATAGTGGTTTTACCCGCATCCGGATGCGAGATGATCGCAAAGGTACGGCGTTTATTAATTTCGCTAAGGAGATTTTGGTCTGCCATTAAAAAGGTTCTTTTAGTTGATATACGGATGTATTTATATTTTAGTATGCTGAGCTTTTAAGGCTAAAAACAAGCTAACCTCTAAAGCTCAACATACCCCAACAAGAACCCAAATTAGTTCTTGTGATGCTATCCGTTAAGTTAATCGTAGTTGAAGACTATTTTCGCTGATCTTGGCGCTATAAACAATCAATGGTTAGTTATTAACGGATCTTTTTTAATGAAGCGATTAATATTGGTGTTTCCAATTATTATTAACAATATCGATATAAATTGCCCACTAACTTAACACCAAGCTTGAGTAATAATGCTGTAAATCATATTATTGGTCAATTACATGGAAGATTTGATGTTGGGTAATGAAAACCAGTAAGCTAAGTATTCGATTATTATGGTATATAACTCCACTGGTTATACTGCCGTTGTTATTTTTAGGGGGCTTTACGCTCACTAATGTAACCAACTCCACGCAAAAACAAGCCGACTTGATCATGAGTCGCTTTGTAGAACAACAGCAGCAAAAAGTATTCAACTATATCGATTCTTTTCATGCAACGGCTAAGTTACTCTCTGCTTCACCGGTACTAAGTGACTTTTTAGCTAAAGATTTATTTGAAGACGCCAGCTATACCTATCGCCTTGGCGCGTTAATGGACGTATTTGCCAGTTACAGTGAAGCCTACCCTGACATTATTAGTATTAACTTAGTCTCAAAAACCGGTAAAAGTGACGCCTATTACTCCAGTAATTTAACCGTAGCGCCCAAATCCTACCCATTTTTTGATCAAGTAAAACAAAGTAATTTAAGTCAGCAGCAGTTTATGGTGCAAAAAGAAGATGGCACCACCAATTTATACTTTGTACAGCGTATATATAGCGTCGACTATTATTTAAAACGCCCACAACAGCTAGGCTTTATTATTCTTAAAGTAGACCCCTCTATTTTAAACACCAGTATTTTAGAAGCGCCTTATAACAACACCTTAAATTTATTACTGGCCAGCGATGGTAAAATTTTATTTAGCTCTGATTATAAAATGCGCGGCCACTATGTTACTAAATATGAATTAAATAAAATTAACGATCTAGCTGATATAGGTAGCTTATCAACTATTGAGCTTTCAAGTGTTGATAAAATAGAGCGACTAATTTTTGCCGCCCAAATGAGTGGCGGCTACTATTATGTGTCGACTATTCCTAAAGCGGTGTTATATCAATCGGGTAAAGCAATTAGTGTGATCACCGGGCTAATTGTAATTATTTCTGTGATCACCCTCCCAATCTTAATTTTTATTGTGGTGCGTAATTTACTGCTTAACCCAATAGAATTATTAGGTGAAGCAAGTCATCGCGTTGGTGATGGCGATCTCTCTGTTACACTACCTGCTTATACTACGGATGAAGTAGGGATACTGTTTAACGACTTTAATCACATGATTAACCAAATTAAGCATTATCAACAGCAACTTGAAGAATATAAGCATCACTTAGAAGACAAAGTAGAAAGCCGGACTAAGGCGCTTGAATCGATGAACAGCAAGCTTGAAACCGCCATAGCCCAAGCAGAACAAGCAAACCAGCTTAAAAGCCGCTTTTTAGCCAATATGAGTCATGAAATTCGCACCCCGCTTACAGCTATTATGGGATTTACAGAGCAACTACTGCACAGCGAAAAAGCAACCAATGACAAACACCATTTAGGTACTATTCTACGTAATTCAAAACATTTGTTAGAGCTTATTAATAATATTCTCGATCTTTCAAAAATTGAAGCCGAAAAACTCGCGGTTGAAAAAACGCCGCTAAATGTTGTACAGCTTATTCATGATGTTGAATCAATCATTAAACCTTTAGCACAAGAGAAACAGCTATCATTTACAATTAATTATACACTTCCGCTACCGCATACTATTAATAGTGATATTACTCGCTTAAAGCAAATACTCATTAATATTGCCAGTAATGCGGTTAAATTTACTGAGCAAGGTCAGGTTACTATAACCGCTAAATACCAAGCACCAAAAACGCTTACCTTTGTTATAGAAGATACCGGCATTGGTATGTCGTCAAACCAAATTAATCGATTGTTTACGCCATTTGAGCAAGCCGATGCCACAACGACACGTCGGTTTGGTGGTACGGGATTGGGGCTGTGTATATCAAAAAATTTGGCTCAATTGTTAGGTGGGGATGTAAGTGTAACCAGTGAGGTGGGCGTGGGTAGTTGCTTTACTATCGATATAGATTGCCATTTGAATAATAGCCTTGGCGGCAATTTATTATTAACCGAACACTCTCAACTAACACCAGAAAAGGATCCGCAGCTATCTTTTGCGAGCAACAGCTTTGATGCACAAATTTTGGTCGCAGAAGATAACCCCGATAATCAGTTATTGATTAAATTGCTATTACAAACATGGGGATTAGAGCCCGATATAGCCAACAATGGTGCACAAGCTGTAGAAATGGCATTAGTAAACGACTACCAGCTTATAATCATGGATATGCAAATGCCGGTTATGGGTGGGTTAGAAGCGACTAAAATGCTTAGAGATGCAGCCTACGATGGCCCAATTATCGCCCTAACCGCGAATGTGATGAATCATGATATTGATACTTACCTTGAAGCAGGCTGTGATGAAGCGCTGGGAAAACCTATTGATAAAGACGCACTAGAAAATGTATTAGTTAGCTATTTACACCTTGAGCGTGATAACCAAAATAAGTGGGATAGCTTATTGAAGAGCGAAAAGTTTCAGCAAATAAACGCAAACTATTTAGCAAGTTTGCCAGATTATTTGCAACAGATAAAAACCCTATATAACAGCCAAGATTGCGAGACACTACGCGCCCTTGCCCACAGTATTAAGGGCAGCGCTGGTTGTTTTAACTTTGATGAAATTTACCAAAGCGCTTCAGCGGTTGAACACAGTTTAAAAGGTAATGATATGCCACAAAGAGAAAAGTGCGTAGCAGAACTTATTGCTGCAATAGAGCAAGCCATCGCTAATAAGTAATCGTTAAAAATTTAAACCCAGTGCCATGCCCATTAAAATCGCGTCTTCAAAGCCGTTTTTATTGGGTGCATCACTGGGGTAATAATTTTTACGTACTGACATTTCAATAAAGCCCGCACGTTCATACAAAGCAATAGCCCGCGTATTAGATTCGCGGACTTCTAAAAATAAGTTTTCAGCGCTGTGTTGCTCACCATAAGCTATAAACTGCGTTAATAACTGCTGAGCAAACCCTTGCCCCTGAAAGCTCGGAGCAACACAAATATCCATTAAGGTAAAATCGGGCCCTGCTTTTTCACCAATGTAAAAACCTATCATTTGCTCGTCGTCGAACGCGGCTAAATTAAAATAGCGGCCCTGCAAACACGACTGCATCGTTTTTAATGTCCAAGGATGTGTGTGGCAAGTGGTTTCAATGGCCATTAGCTCATTGATATTCTCATCGGTAACTGACTTAAAGTGTATCAAGGTGTTCACTCATTAATGCCCATAACGCACGTTTTTGTGCACTGGACAGGGTGGAATCAGGCAAGCCTAATCGTTGCTCATTAAACTCAATAGTTGATGACTTAACAATCTTGTTAATTGTTACAGGCGCAAATGCACGCTCAATATCATCTTTTAATGTATCACTGAGTATTAACGATGAATTAGCTGACTGCTCTGACTGAGCTGGGCGAAAGTGTTGATTAAGTTCAAGCTTTTCTATACCAAAAACAGATGCGTAACGTGAATGCATAACGACTCGATGGAATTAGTAAGATGAATAATATAGGAAGTAATCAAAACGATGTAAAGAAGAAATGGCAGGGGCGGAGAGATTCGAACTCCCAACCGTCGGTTTTGGAGACCGCTGTTCTACCAATTGGAACTACGCCCCTGCAATGACGATGAATTATAAAGACCTTTTGACAAAGGTAAAGTAAAAATTCAACTTTTCGGTTTGTTTGCTTTTTAAATAAACAAAACGGCGAATTAGCATGCTAATTCGCCGTTAGTTATTACTTAATTATAGCAATGGGAGGATTATTCCCACTCGATAGTGGCAGGTGGTTTACCTGAAATATCGTAAACAACACGAGAAATACCGTCGATTTCATTAATGATGCGGTTTGAAACAACACCTAAGAACTCATACGGTAAATGTGACCAACGCGCAGTCATAAAGTCGATGGTTTCTACACAACGAAGTGAAACAACCCAATCGTACTTACGTGCATCACCCATAACCCCTACCGACTTAACCGGTAAGAATACAGTAAACGCTTGACTTACTTTATGGTAAAGCTCTGCTTTGTGAAGCTCTTCAATGAAAATAGCATCAGCGCGGCGTAATAAATCACAGTACTCTTTTTTGATTTCGCCAAGTACACGCACACCTAAACCTGGCCCTGGGAATGGGTGACGGTAAAGCATGTCGTACGGTAAACCTAGCTCTAAACCAATTTTACGTACTTCGTCCTTAAATAACTCACGTAATGGCTCTACTAAGCCCATTTGCATATCATCTGGTAAGCCGCCCACATTATGGTGCGATTTAATTACGTGCGCTTTACCAGTCGCTGAGGCCGCTGATTCGATTACGTCAGGGTAAATTGTACCTTGGCCTAACCATTTTGCGTTTTTAAGCTTTTTAGCTTGCTCATCAAATACGTTAATAAACGTATGGCCAATGGCTTTACGCTTATCTTCTGGGTCTGATTTACCTGCTAAGTCATTTAAGAATTGATCTTCGGCATCTACTTTTACAATGTTTAAACCAAACTTATTGCCAAACATGTCCATGACTTGTTGGCCTTCGTTTAAACGAAGTAGCCCGTTATCTACAAATACACAGGTTAGTCGCTCACCAATAGCGCGGTGAATAAGCATCGCCACAACCGATGAATCTACACCGCCTGATAAGCCTAAAATAACTTCGTCGTTGCCAACGGTTTCTTTGATACGCTCAATAGCATCATCAATTATTTTTGCTGGCGTCCATAATTTTTCACAACCACAAATATCAATAGCAAAACGTTCTAATAAGCGTTGACCTTGATGTGTGTGTGTTACTTCTGGGTGAAATTGTACGCCGTAAAAACGTTTTTCTTCGTTAGACATTGCCGCATGTGGACAAGTAGATGTTTTAGCAGTAGTTTTAAAAGTATCTGGAATTTCCATTACTTTATCGCCGTGGCTCATCCACACGTCAAGTACGCCATTGCCGCCATCAGTAATATGATCTTCAATTGCATCAAATAATGCACAGTTACCCACTTTTTCAACTTGTGCGTAACCAAATTCTTTTTTATCTGAGCTATGTACACGGCCGCCAAGCTGCGTTGCCATAGTTTGCATACCGTAACAAATACCAAGTACGGGTACGCCAGCATTAAATACATACTCAGGAGCACGCGGGCTGTTTTCAAGCGTAGTTGATTCTGGGCCACCTGAAAGGATAATACCTTGTGGGTTAAACTCGCGAATTTGCTCTTCGGTTACATCCCAAGCCCAAAGCTCACAGTAAACACCAATTTCGCGTACGCGACGGGCAATTAACTGCGTGTATTGTGAACCAAAATCTAAAATGAGGATTCGTGAATCGTGAATGTCTTTGCTCATGAAGTATCTCGTAAAGTCAGGTGCTAAACGCCACCAGCTTAAGCTGTGTGACTATATTAGGGCTAACAAAGGTTAGCCCACTTATTTCAAGTTGTTAAGGCTGATTAGCCTAAACGGTAGTTCGGTGCTTCTTTAGTGATTTGCACATCATGAACATGCGACTCACCCATACCAGCAGAAGTAACACGTACAAATTGTGGCTTAGTGTTTAGCTCTTCAATGGTGGCACAACCGGTTAAACCCATTGCACTGCGAAGACCACCCACTTGTTGGTGAATAATGGTTGCAATTGGTCCTTTATAAGCAACACGACCTTCAATACCTTCAGGTACTAACTTGTCAGCTTGGTTTGATTTTTGGAAGTAGCGATCTGATGAACCTTCTTTTTGATCCATCGCTCCTAGGCTACCCATACCACGGTAAGACTTGTAGTAGCGACCTTGATAAAGTTCAACTTCACCCGGAGCTTCTTCAGTACCCGCGAGCATAGAGCCAACCATTACACACGATGCGCCCGCAACCAATGCTTTTACAATATCACCAGAAAAACGAATACCGCCATCGGCAATCACTGGAATATCGCGACCTTTAAGGCCTTCAACCGCATCTGAAATAGCTGTTATTTGTGGTACACCACAACCAGTAACAATACGTGTAGTACAAATAGAACCTGGGCCGATACCTACTTTAACAGCATCAACACCGGCATCTGCAAGGGCAATAGCACCTTCGGCAGTTGCCACGTTACCCGCAACAATTTGTAAATCTGGGTAAGCTTGACGAGTCGCTGCAACACGGTCAATAACACCTTGCGAGTGACCATGAGAAGTATCGATTAGTAGTACATCAACACCGGCTTCAACTAATGCAGCAATACGCTCATCAGTACCTGCGCCAACACCTACCGCAGCACCTACACGTAAACGACCTTGCTCGTCTTTACATGCATCTGGTTTGTCTTGTGCTTTTTGGTAATCTTTTACGGTGATCATGCCTTTAAGTTTAAACGCATCATCAACCACAAGAATCTTTTCAATGCGGTGTTCGTGCATTAAGCTTAAGATATCTTCGCGAGCGGTGCCCTCTTTAACCGTTACTAGGTTTTCTTTTTTCGTCATCACTGTTGAAACCGGCTGTTCAAGCTTAGTTTCAAAGCGCATATCACGACTAGTTACGATACCTACAAGGTTATTTTCGCTATCGGTGACCGGAAAACCTGAGAATCCCTTTTCCTGAGACAGCTCAACGGCATCTGCAATAGTCAGATCGGCGGTTACTGTAACAGGGTATGAAACAATACCTGCTTCATAGGTTTTAACTTTACGAACATTTTTCGCTTGTTCTGCAATGGTCATGTTTTTATGAATAAAACCAAGACCACCTTCCTGCGCGAGGGCAATAGCTAAACGAGCTTCTGTAACAGTATCCATAGATGCTGAAATGAGCGGCAAGTTAAGTTTGATACCACGCGTTAAGCGAGTTGAAATATTTGCCGTGTGTGGCAAAACAGTAGAATGACCAGGTACTAAAAGTACGTCATCAAAGGTAAGAGCTTCTTTAGCGATTCTAAGCATTTTGGCAACTTCTCACATGTGGATCTAAGATAAGGAATTGCGGCCAAATTTTAACAGCGTTGCAGGCACTAGTAAATAATATTTTGTATTTATTTATGATAAGCTAGGTTTATAAATGTTTTTTGGTAGTTTTTATGTTTTCTAAGCCCTCGCAAACGGTTTATACCGTATCTCGCCTTAATCGTGAAATACGTGCCTTACTTGAACAAGGTTTTGCGTCTTTAGTACTCACCGGTGAAATTTCAAACTTTATCACCCCAGCATCTGGGCACTGGTATTTTTCGTTAAAAGACGACAAAGCGCAAATTAAAGCCGCCATGTGGCGAGGTAATAATCGAAACCAAAGCTACCGCCCTGTAAATGGCGCACAAGTAACCGTTAAAGCTCGTGTATCTTTGTACGAACCCCGTGGTGACTACCAGCTTATTGTAGAAAGCATGGAACCTGCAGGAGAAGGGCAACTAAAGCAAGAGTTTGACGCGCTAAAAATGCGTTTGGCTGCAGAGGGTTTATTTAGCTCCGCTTATAAAAAATCCCTACCCCAAAACATAAATCGCATAGGGGTGATCACCTCACCTACAGGCGCCGCAATTAAAGATATTTTAACCGTGCTAAAACGTCGCGCGCCGCATTTAGAAGTGGTCATTTATCCTGCTATGGTGCAAGGTAAAGAAGCGCATGGTCACTTAATCAAGCAAATAGAACTAGCAAACTGTCGTAACGAAGTCGATGTGATTATTCTTGGGCGTGGCGGTGGTTCATTAGAAGATTTATGGTGTTTTAATCATGAGCAACTTGCTCGTGCTATTTATCAAAGCGAACTACCCATTGTGAGCGCTGTTGGCCATGAAGTAGATACTACAATTAGCGATTATGTTGCTGATGTGCGTGCCGCAACCCCCTCTGCCGCAGCTGAGCTAGTAAGCCCCAATACGCAAGAATTGCACAATAAGGTTAACCAATTAATTAGCCGTTTAGCGAATGCATTTAAACACGACATTGCCGATAAACGTACACTGGCAACTCAGCTACAGCATCGTTTAAATTTATGCCACCCGCGCAATCAGCTAAACCAAAAGTCACAACGCTTAGATGAGCTGAGTATTGCACTGCAACAAGCTATGCGTCAGCGTTTATATCAGCAAGAACGCGTGTTAGCTAATTTAACACCCAGATTAATGCGTCAATCGCCAGACAAAAAGCTCGCACAAGCAAGCCATCAGTTAGCCCAGCTCCATGCAAAGTTAAATCAAGCGATGCAGCATCAGTTGCAACACGCAAATAATACGCTTGCCTTACAAGCAAGTCGGCTTGATTCGGTCAGCCCTCTTAATGTATTAGCGCGCGGTTACAGCATAACGAAAACGGCGCATAATAAAGTGGTTAAATCAGTGGAAGATGTAAAAGTAGGTGATATGTTGTTCACTGAGTTAGTAGATGGCCAATTTATTTCAAAAGTAGAAGCTTAGCCACCTTGCTAAGCGCTAGCCTTGCGTACTTACGGTAAACTCAATACGGGCATCGTTAGATTGAGATGCACTGAGTTTAAATTGCTGCCACCAAGGTTCAAGATGAAGCTTATCGTTAATCTCGCGCCATAATTTAGCCCCATAACTAACGGCATTTTGGTTTATGGTAAGCTCAAACTTGCAAATTGTTTGCTTACACTTAAGCGCTGTAAGCTCCGCGCTATCTGCAAACTCATTAATAATTAAAAAGTCATTTAACGCGACTTCAAGCTCGTAACTCCATTCGAGATTATCAGCTTCTTGCTCAAACTGTATTGCGAGCTCATCATCAAGCTCTACACTTTCTAATTGATTTAACTTTAGCTGTTGTTGAGACTGCTTAAGCTGGATTGATTTTTTTTCAAGCCGCTGATTAAGCTCAACCACATGTTGTGCCAGCTGAGTTTGTTGATCAGTCACTTGGGCTTTATTAACCTGCACTAGGCCTTGCAAAGTAGTTGCTTGATTATTGACTTGAGTGTTAGGCGAAGAGATTACAGTTTGTTTGGGCGCTAAGAAAACACGTGTGGAATCTTTAAAAAATAAAAAGTAACCACTTGCCAACGCCACACCTGAAGAAAAACAGAGTAGCATGGCCACAAGGTTACTTTTATATATCATTTCTAAGTACTCAAAAAGTTAAAGCATTGCACTGGTGTGCGATTCGTTTTCTGGCTCGGGATACTCTAAAAAGTTTTGATTCATACTTTCTGCCGGACACTCACAATCGGGACGACCAATAATTTTTGCAGGTACGCCAACAGCAGTTGTGTGAGGCGGGACAGGGCTTAGTACCACAGAGCCTGCGCCAATACGTGCGCCCTCACCCACTTCAATATTACCCAATACTTTAGCACCCGCACCAATAAGTACGCCCGCTCTAATTTTAGGATGGCGATCGCCTTGCTCGTTACCCGTACCACCTAATGTAACCGATTGTAATATCGATACATTATCTTCAATCACGGCAGTTTCGCCTATCACTATACCGGTGGCATGGTCAAACATGATGCCTTGCCCGACTTTACAGGCAGGGTGAATATCAACCCCAAACACCTCTGAAGTACGGCTTTGAATAAAGCGAGCCAGCTCTTTACGGTTTTGTTGCCATAAGCAGTTTGCTAAACGGTGTGCTTGTATTGCGTGAAACCCTTTTAAATTTAAAATCACAGTAAGGTAGGTTTCGGCCGCAGGGTCACGATCTTTTACTGCTTTAATATCATGAGCAACATACGTCAGCATCCGGTCACACTTTACAAAAGCTTGGTCAAACAGCTCACGGATTGTAAAGGCAGAAACCACAGCGTCAGCTAGTTTATTAGCAACAATAAAACTCAATGCAGACCCTAAGCATTCGTGATTTAAAATACACGAATACACATGGCTCGCTAAAAGAGGTTCACGGGTTACTACTTCATTTGCTTCACTGCGAAGCTGTTGCCAAATTTCATGACGCATAATAATGCCTTAAGATTAGTACAAAGAGCCTACCGCTAATTCTAACGGATTTAGCCGCCTAGGTGTTAATCCCTTTGTTATTTGTTCTAGTTATTAGATATAACCAGGGTCTGTTGACCTTTCAAGGTTAAATTTGCAGCAGCCTGTTTGGTATTTAAGCAAGGCAGAGCCTATGCAGTGTGGTTATTCCTCATAAGTAGATGAAGGCGCTACCCGTAGGGTTCTGCCTAGGGGCGATTTACTCTTTGTTGTCTACATGGATGTAGGTAAGGGGCGTGAGCAGGACGCGGAAGCTTTGCTCGGTTTTTACTTATTCTTACATGGATGTAAGCCAGTAGAATAACGCAGGAGCAGTTATCGAGCCCACTAGGTTACAAACCTCGCGCCGCGATTAAACCGCCCCTAGTTTGAACAAATTTTAATCCCCAAAGGTCAACAGACCCTAGTATTTACAACCTAAAATATAAAAATGCCCCAATGCTTAAGGCACCGGGGCATTTTTTAATTCTTAAAAACTTAAATTATTGAAATACTTTATCCACCTTCACTACTTCAATATTTTTCGCTGGTATTGCCAGTTTGTAATCAGCAATCACTTTATCTTCAGCTACTAACTCGGCAGGCTTATCGGTGTTGTACACCATAGGCGAGGTTTGCATAGTTGCTAAACGTTTTTGCATATCTTCACCATCACCGGTAACAAACACATAGTGCATATTCTCGGTTTGTAGGTTGTCTTTAATCACTCGATTTACATCGTCAACAGTCAATGTTTTCAGTTTGCTTGTAACGTAGTTTACAAAACTATCGGTGTTATAAAACTCGCTATCTAGCGCATAACCTAACTGACGATTTTGACTAGCAACCATTTGCGGCACAAAGTTAATTAAAAAGTTACGTGTGGCTTCAAAATCAGCCTCAGTCATGCCATTTTTAATTAATTTATCTAGCTCAAATAATGCGGTACGGGTAGCAAAATGCGCATCGTTGTTTGAGCGCAGTGGACGCAGCCACACCTGGAATATTTGCTCCGAGCGGCCTAAGTTTGCATCAGGTTTAGTTTGAAACATACCTCTAGGGAAGTATTCAATATAGGCGTAATCGCCATAGTTCATGCCACGCGTTTGACGAATACGTTCGTACAAGTAACTGTTAGAACTACGATGCTCACCAAAGTACGAACGCACTAGCCACAATGCAGTCCAGTCTTCGCTGCTACGAATTGTATCAATAGGAAAGCCAAACGATACAGCTGTTGATTGCGCTGACTTTTCAACAATTGTTGCATGATGACCTTTAAGCTCTGGCGCATCAGGGATTGTTAAGCGGCTTTGTTCGCCTTTTGGAAGTGTCGCCAAGTCAGCTAACATTTGTGCTTTAAGTTTTTCAGGTACGGCACCAATTAAACCCACAGTAAGTTTAGCTTGTGTAAGTTCAGCATTATAAAACGCTTTAACATCATCAAGAGTCAGCGCTTCTAAATCAGATAAGTCACCGTAGTTATAGCTTTCATAAGGGTGGCCTTTATAAAGCACGCTGTAGAGCACTTCTTTACCCAACTCTTCGTCGTTAGAAGCTTTTAAGCCTGATTTAATGCCATCGATCATTTCTTTTTTCAGGCGCTTAAAGTCATCTTCTCTAAAGCCTGGGCTTAACAGCTGCTCACTCACTAAAGCATACCACTGAGCAGCATTATCTTTATGAATACGCCCTTGGAACGACAGCATTTCTTTATCTATTTGATAACCAAAGCTACCCGCCAGTGGGTACATTGCCTTTTTAATATCTTTGTAACTCATTGCGGTTGAGCCACCTTGCGCCAGCATTGCGGCAGTCAGTGCTGCAACCCCTTTTTTACCCTGCGGATCGGCAGCGGCACCGGTATTAAATAATAAGTTAATATCGATTAACGGCGAGCTATTGGTTTTATCAAGCACCTTAAAGATAGGCTTACTCGGTGCTTGCTGATACTTAGCTACCAAGGCATTTAAGTCGCTTTCTTGCTCAAAACCAGGGGCTTTATCAAGTGCCGACATAGTAATTGTGGTGCGGGCATTATCAACAAAATACTTATTTGCAACGGCTCTAATATCTTCGCTAGTGATATTGTCTGCCGATTTATACAGCTGATTAATCACCTCAGGATCGCGCTCAAAATGCATATAGCTGGCAAGTGTCGAGGCAATTGCTTGCGATGAATCTAAACCATTTATAAAACTGTATTTAAGGTTAGACTTTAAATCGCTGAGTTTTTGGCTATCAACCAACTCGGTACGCGCTTTAGCATACGTACGATTAATGGCATCACGTACTGTGGCTAAATCATCGGCATTTTCAACTTTTACAAATACATGCAGTAACCCTGGATCTTTAGTTTCAGGGTTATAGGTAAACATTTGACTCGCTATTTGCTTTTCTACTACCAGCTCTTGGTAAATATCTGAATTGCTCGAAAAATAAAGCTGCGACAGTAAATCTAATGCGGCTCTGTCTTTTTTCTGAGGCTCCCATGCAGCCCCTTTATACGACACAAGTAACCAATGGCCAGGTAATCCTTCGTTTTGCTCATGCACATATTTTGGCGCTTGCTGAGTTGGCTCTTTTGGAATATCAGCAACATAGTCGCCTTTTTGCCAGTTACCCCAGTGCTTTTTAACCATCGCCATGGTCTCTTTTGGCTCAACATCACCAACAATCACAAGCGATACATATTCAGGCTTATAAAACTTAGCAAAAAATTCTTTACCGTAGGCCATTTGATCTGGCATGGCTTCAATATCTTCAAAAAAGCCCATAGTAGTGTGTTTATAGGTATGTTTATCGAACGCTTCTTGGCGTACCGCACTTAATAATTTACGAATTGGACTGGCATTATTTTTTAAGTACTCGCCTTTAACCGTTAGCGCTTCCGTTCTAAATTGTTCTTCGGTGTAGCTTAAGTTTTGAAAAATATCAGCTTCAATCTCAAGTACTTTATCAAGATGCTGTTTTGAAAAATTTAAGTGGTAGTTAGTGTAATCGTTAGTTGTATAGGCGCGGTTATCAACCCCTGAATTTTTTAGAATATCTGAATACACATCTTGCGGAAACTTTTCAGAGCCTTTAAACATCATGTGTTCAAAAAAGTGAGCAAAACCAGTTTTACCCGCTTCCACTTCATTACGCGAGCCAACAGATACAGGTATTTGTAGCGATACTACATCTGGGTAATCGGTTTTAACTACCATAACGCGCAAGCCGTTATCTAGCTCTTCTATTAGGTAATCTTGTGAAAAAACACGCTCATCTGCTTTATTAACTTGTTCTTGTTGGGCTACTGTTTGCGTGTTTTGACTTTGCTGCATAGCGCAACCCGTTAAAGCCAGCGATACCGCTAGGCTAGTTGCCAATAATTTAAATTTCATTGTTATCCCTTTTTAAATTGAGCAATTTTTAAAACATTTACCAAACTAAGTATGCCGTAAAGCAATTAAATATAAGAGCCCTAAGCCTATTAATTATGTAAACAACTGTGTCAGTTATTGCTGGTAACTTGGTTTAATCATGAAAATAATTCACGTTTGTTGAGAAACTTTCAATAAATAAATCTATCTAGACGTCTAAATGGCTGCTATATTAAATCCATCATCACAAATTAAGCTGGAATGAGGATTATGGCTTTATCACTTCAAGAAAAAATACAGGACACCAACCAAGGTGTTTACCTAATTGGCACAACACCGCCAAAAATTGGGACTGATAAAGCGCAATTAAAAGTCATTGCCGAAAAGTTATTAGGCCGTTTACACGAAATTGAATATGACGGTGTGATTATTTATGACATTCAAGATGAAAGCAGCCGTACAGAGCAAGCGCGTCCATTTGCATTTAAGCAAACAGTTGATCCGCGCGAGTACAGTCAACTCTTACGAGGCTTATCTGATCTTGATGTAATTACTTATAAAAGTGTAGCTCAGCGCGGTGTGAGTGAGTTTAAAGCGTGGTTAGATGAAACTAAAAATGACTACGATTTAAAAAACGTGGTGTTAGTGGGCAGCCCATCATCAGCAGGTGATATAAAGCTGAGCTTACCGAATGCCTATAAAACACTGGCAGAGCAGTCTGAAGATTTCTTTTTAGGTGGTGTAACCATTGCTGAGCGCCATGCCAATAAGCGCAACGAACACCAACGCTTAATAGAAAAAACAGCACAAGGGTGCCAGTTTTTTATCTCTCAAGCCGTTTACAATGCACAAGCAACCATAGATTTAATAACCAGTTATGCGCGCACATGCAAAGCACAAGGCCTGACACCTAATCGGATTATATTAACCTTTACGCCTTGTGGTGGTGATAAAACCTTAGAGTTTATGCAGTGGCTAGGTATCTCAGTGCCAGAGGCAACTAAATGGCGCATGCTTGATTCGGAAAATACGCTAAGCGAATCAGTGCGTATTTGTCGCGAAAACCTCGACTCGATTTTAAAAAGCTGTGCTCACTTAGGTGTGCCACTGGGTTTAAATATTGAAAGCTTAACCAATCGTAAAGAAGAAATAGATGCGTCTATTAATTTATATCGTTTATTAAAAGCAACAATGGAGCTTAACCTTGCGGAGAAACTGATAGCTTAATTGCGGGGTTCGAGGTTCGGGGTTCGGGCAACAATAATAAGCGACATAGAATAAGCCAGTTCAAGTAGTTAGCTTCGTTTATTTTAATAAGTACTAACTTGATCTGTTAGGTTTGAACAAAGCTAGTTTTTCGATGCCATGAGATGGAGTCCACCGTTTGAACTCCACAAAGCCATGCTTTTTGTACAACTTTATTGCAGGCTCGTTAGCTACAGCCGTTTCTACAATGGCTTTTGTATATTCGAATGAGCCAAGAACGTAACTAAGTAATTTGCTTGCAATGCCTTTCCTAAAATAACTTGGGTCAACAGTTAAACTGTCGATCTCTAAATACTTATCTTTTAAAGTAATCTCTATAACTGCGGCAATACATCCATTTTCAATAAAACCGTAAAATAGGGTTTTGGAACTTTCTATATCTTTGGCACTGCGCGATAGCGGTGGAAAATTAAGAGTACCAATAAGTTTAGCTTCAACTTTACTTCCGAGTTACACCAATTGGTAGATCAAGTTCGCTCGTTGTTAAACTTACATCAAATTTACATTCGACTTTTTCTCGGTCAATTGTTGACGTTCCTCATCACTTAAATCATCTCTGCGCAACAAAATGTTTAAATGTTTTAACGCTTCTTGTTTTTTACCAAGTTTTACAAAGGCGTCAACGATATGAAGCCTAGAGCTATATTCAGATGGCTCCTGACTGATGTTGTAGCTAAAATACTTAATTGCTTCAGCAGGATTTTCTAAGTAGGAGAGTTGTCCTATGCCTTCATCATACATTTGCCAGGATTTTGGTTCAATTTGATACCCATATAGGGTTGATAGCTTTTTGAAGTGCGCTAGGACACTTTCGTAGCCTTCAACTGATGTTTCATATGGAATAGACCACTGAGGGTACAAACCTCTGAGTGCCCCAATTGTCCCGTAAATCGGTGTATTCTGATGAGGCTCTTCTCGAAAGTATTCAAATTTGTAACGCAGGTTCGGTGTATTTAAATTCGCAAGTTCTCTCTCTATCTTTTGAATCCCTGAGAGCATCTGAACACCTTCTGGGGAATCTGATTCTGGGTTACCTTCATTCCCTATATTCATGTATAGAAAATTTTTGTGCATGGGATTCGTTTTTACGAACTTAATGAGATCGCTAACGGTTTTTCCGCTCTCCCAGAACACAGAGGGACTATTGGCAAAGTGCGCTTGGAACAAGTTTGGCCTTTTATGAAAACTATGTGACACAAGCAGCCCGCCGTATGAATGCCCAGAGAGTATTCTAAATTTTTCTGTCCGATAATGTTTCTCGATGTATGGGATAACGTCTTGTTCAATAAACGTTAAATACTTATCTGCCCCGCCGCTATGCTCTTCGTAATTTGGATCAGATGTTGGTGTAAAATCTCTGCCTCTGTTAGAAGTAGAGATCCCAACGATGATCATTTGAGGGGCGCTATTGTATCCATTCAGCGGGGCAAGAACGCCTGATACAAGAGGCAACCCTACAGGCGCATCTAAAGTGTAAAGAACAGGATAACGATAGTTTTGATTGAATTCACTTTCATACTTGAAAGGCAATTGAACATAGATATCAACGGTTTCATTTAACACAGAAGATGAAATTGGTATTTTTTGAAAAGGTAAATGCCGCTCAACAGCATTTTCTTTAAATGAATCCGCATACGCACTAAAGAAAGCCGTGACAATAAAAAAAATCGTGCAGAAATACTTGGTCATTCAATGTCCTTATTTAAATGCTTGTTTAGTAAAAGAAACTCCAGAATAAGGGATTGCTTAGATGGAGTCTAGTCACATGGAAACAATCAAGGTGTTGAAAAAAATAGCAGCTCCGAATTCTGACACGGACGCTTGTTGCGCTCTTGATACAAATTCCTAAATCATACGAACGAGTGCTTTAGCAGTGGTAGATACCTTCGAATAAGACAATTATTGATCTGTGTTTCGTTTATTTTTGTTTCGATCAGATTGCCCAAATAGGTATTACTTGCTAAGGTCACTACGGCAAAGTCGCTCGGTAATTAGACCGACAGAATCCCTTGGTAATCACACTACTACACAAAAGATTAAATACACACCCATTTTGCTATTACTTCAAACATACTTTCAACTTTAATAGGCTTTGAAATATAGCCATTCATACCGCAATCTTTCGCCTTTAACAAATCGGTTTCTCTTGTATTAGCAGTCATTGCAATAATGGGTAAATTTTTAAACTTTGCTTGTTTTTTTATTTCTTTGGCTGCTGTGTAACCATCCATTCGGGGCATCTGGCAATCCATTAACACCCCATCATAGGTTTTATTTTTTAGCGCTTCTAATGCCTCAATACCATCATTGGCAACATCAACGATTAAGCCTTTTTTGCGAAGTATTTGTGTTGCTACTTGCTGATTGAGCGGGTTGTCTTCAACCAATAAAATATTAATACCTTGAAGCTTTTGTAATGCATTTTGTGTATCTGAGCTCTCTTGTGATTCTGGTTTATTAAGTGTTTTTATATGCATAATTTGTAAAAGTACATTGTATAATGTGCTTTTAATAATTGGTTTAATAAGTACTTTATAAGTGTTATCAGCAAACCCTAGTAGGCTTTCGTTGAGTGCTTTATTTTCACAAGGTGCTACTACGATTAGCTTTTTCGCATTTAATTTGAGTTCATTACGAAGAGACTGCGCAGCCCCGTCATTATTTAAATTTAAAGTACGCCAATCTATAAAAATAAAATCGTAATCATGTAAGGCGCTTAACCGGTCTAGCACTTGGTTGATATTATTTGCAATATCAACCTTAACTTCAAATCCAATAAGCAGTGTTTGTAATGATGCTAACGTACTGTCTGAACTTTCGATAACAAGGGCCTGCTTAGCTCTAACATGTGATATTTCAAACTCACTTTTCTTAGTCGAATAGCTAAGTGGAATAGTAAAACTAAAACAACTTCCTTTATTCAGCTTACTGTTTACTAAAACATTTCCCTGCATTAGTTCTACCAATGTTTTACTTATTACCAAGCCAAGCCCAGTTCCACCAAACTTTCGTGTAGTAGACACGTCAGCCTGAGTAAAAGGTTTAAATAGTGAATCTACTTGTGCTTGGCTCATTCCAATACCATTGTCTAAAACAGAAAAAGTGACACTGCAAAAATTGTCTACCTTTTGCGCTAACTTTACAGCTAATACAACTTTACCGCGGGTTGAGAACTTCAGTGCATTATTAAGCAAATTTAACAGCACTTGATTAAGCCTTAATGCATCACCAATAAAAAAGTCAGGCAGTAAGGGGTCAATATCAAACAGCACTTCAATTTTTCTTTGTGATGCTAGCGTGCTAATAATATTGACAAGATTTTCTAGAAAGATATTAAAATTGAATTCTTTTTGTTCTAGCTCTATTTTACCCGCTTCGACCTTTGAAAAGTCTAAAATATCATTAATGATCCCTAATAAAGACTCTGCCGAATAGTGAATTTTTTCAACATAGTCGCGTTGCTTATCAGAAAGCCCGGTATCTAAAGCAAGATAAGCCATGCCAATTATTGCATTCATCGGGGTACGAATCTCATGACTCATATTTGCCAAAAAGTCTGATTTAGCATTATTTGCAGCTTCTGCATCTTGTTTCGCAAGTTTGAGGGCATGGGTTCTATTAGCAACCTCTTGCTCTAAGTTTTCAGCCGCTCCTTTGAGCACTTCATTGGCTTCGTAAAGTTGTAATGATTTGGCTTCTAATAGCTTTTCAGCTTCTTTTCGCGCCAAACGCTCTCGCTCTAACCTGCGCTGTAAAAGAGCAATGTCCATATCTAACCTACCAATGTTAAGTTAAACGTAGCAACTTGATGATCGTCATTGATATCGCTGCTTATACTTATATTTTCCTTAAAATGTTCGGCTGCGCCTTCTATTAATCCCTCAGCGAGCATGGCAAATGGGTTACTTGAATGATAAATCATCTGCATTTGGGTATTGCTTAAGTGGTTGGTTTTAAAGGTGGGCAACTCAACGTCGGTATATAGTTTTTTAACTTCTACATGCACGTGCTGATCTATGGTATCTAAAAAATCAAATGTTGTAGTGAGCTCTTCAAAAAACTGTGGATAGTAGACTAAGAAGCGCTTTAGTAAGTATTTACCGTATTCTTTAACGAGTACATCAACCGGAATATCAACAATACTGCTCAGTGAGGTCACTAACTTTAAAAGCTCTTGCTTATTATAGTTACCAACACTGGTATAAGCCCCATTGGAATCCAGTTCGTTTTGCTCAATGATTTGATCAGCAACTGCTGGTGAAAATGTGATCTCGACCATTTCTAGAAATTCAGTAAAAATAATACCTTTCATACAACTACCCACTCATTAGCTATAAACAAAGTATAGTTTCAAACTAAAAAAATTCACGTACATAGCATGCGTATATGTTAATTAGTTTGCTGTGTATATTGGCATAACAAGTTAATAGCAATTAACGATTTAATAACCGATTTTTTTATTTAACTTATATTTTTGCTTATTTTTATACATTGATTGGTCTGCATCATTTAAAAGTGTTTCAAATGGCTGCTTTTTTTGCTCAGAAAAACTATAACCAACACTTAGTGATAACTCGCAAATTCCTTCTAATGCTAGTGCATTAGCAAACTCAATCGAAATTGTATTTATAATGTGGTCTAGTTTACTCTTATCATTTATTTGCATGACAGCAACAAACTCATCGCCTCCTAAGCGCCCCATGATGTCGGCATCTCTTAGGTGTTTTTTTAACGTTGTGGCTAATGTAATAAGGGCTTTATCGCCCGCTCCGTGGCCAGAGTTATCGTTTAATTTTTTAAAATCGTTAATATCGATAAATAAGCAACACACATCAAAACCTAAACGATGAGAAAGGTTTAGTTTTTGCTGAGCAAGTAAACTTAATGCTCGACGATTATAAATATTAGTGAGCGGGTCTAGCATTGCAATTTCGCGCATTTTTTCAAAATTATATACAAGCGCTAAATCGTCTTCTATTAAGTCTCGTAACTGATTAATGAGCTCAAAATATTCATTCGTATAGTTTGTTTCTTTGTTGTCTTTTAAGCAAAGCGTCCCAAATACATCTCCTTGCGGCCAGTGAATGGGTAAACCTAAGTAGGAGTTAACGCCATTTTCAACTACCTCAGGCATGGCGTTCCACATTTCAGTACTAGCAGCATCATTAACATATAAGAGATTGTCACTTTCGACCACATGCCTACAAAACATATCACTTTCAGGAGGAATAGTAGGGTTGGTCTCAAAGGTTGACCCACCCTCGTTTTTTCTGATAACTACTCGGTAACCTATGCTTGTTGCCTGTACTATATATCCGGAGGGAGCTGAAAATAACTCAGCAATTAAATCAATTATTTTTTGCCACTTATCTAGTGATATCTGACCATCAAGGCCAGTAAATGCCCACTTATCAGTCTCAAACATTTTATACCCCCGCTATTATTTACCTAAGTATAGGCAAAAAAAAATGCTTAAAAAGTAGTATTAATCACTGTATTAATTACATTGACTCAAAATTAAAGATATTTAGTAACTTAATTGTGCTTTAAGAACACTCTAATTTTTACTTTCGGCGTCTATTTGGCGCTCTTTGCCCTGTAATACGTTTTTTATCGCGATCTTTACGCGCTTTGTTAGTGTTTTTGCGGTTGTCTTTTGGCGGCTTATTTAAATCAGGTTCATAGCCTTCAAGCCATTGTGGTGTTAAGCGGGTATCAAGCAGTACTTCAATTTCTTCAAGTAGCCATTGCTCATCAAGACTCACTAACGACATTGCAAGGCCTTGCTCGCCAGCTCGTCCTGTACGGCCAATACGATGCACATAATCTTCAGCTATATATGGTAATTCAAAGTTAATTACGTATTTAAGTGCCGGTATGTCTAAACCGCGCGCCGCTACATCGGTGGCTACTAAAACACGCGTACTACCCTCTTTAAAGTTTTGTAATGCGCGGTCGCGAGCACCTTGTGATTTATCACCATGAATAGATTCGGTTTTTAAACCATCTTTACACATTTCTTTGGCAAGCTTATCGGCCATTTGTTTTGTGCGGGTGAATATAAGTACTTGGCGCCAGTTTTTCATGCCAATCATGTGCGATACCAGTTCGCGCTTTCTGTCTTCATCTACTGCGTAAATAACTTGTTCAACCTCTACAGCAGCAGAGTTGCGCTTATCAACTTCAATAAGCTCAGGATCTTTAAGCAATTTTTTACTCAGCTCAAATACACTGTCATCAAAGGTGGCGGAAAACAGTAAGGTTTGACGATCGCCTGGGATATGACGCAGTATTCGTTTAATTTCGTCAATAAAACCCATATCAAGCATACGGTCTGCTTCATCAAATACTAAAGAGTCCACGCTTGAAAGCACCACACTGCCCTTCACTATATGATCAAGTAAGCGCCCTGGCGTTGCCACTATTACTTGCGCTGTTTTAAGTGCTTTGATTTGTGGACCAATGCTTGCACCACCATAGGCAAGTGCACCTTTTATATCTGTACCTTGTGCGTATTTTTCAAAGCTTGCAAATACTTGCTGAGCAAGCTCCCTAGTGGGCGTTAAAATAACCACACGAGCAATGCCTGGTTCGTCTTTTTTAGCGGTATTTAAAAGCTTGTGTAATAGCGGTAAAACAAAAGCGGCTGTTTTACCGGTGCCAGTTTGAGCGCTGCCCATAACGTCTTTGCCCGCTAAAATTGGAGGTATCGTTTTGTGCTGAATGGCGGTAGGCGTAGTGTAATTATTTTGCTCTATTGCCGTTAATAGTAACGGGTCTAGGGCTAGTGATGAGAACGATGTGGCAGACATAAGCTTGGCTTTAAAAAAACAAAGAACGCTATTATACCTGAGCTTTAGTAATAAAAAAGGCGCTAAATAGCGCCTATATAAAATGAAGTATTTAAGCCGGTTTTAATGTGGCTTTACGTTCATTATAAAATGCAATTAAATCATCTACGGTGCTTTGACAGTACTCACGAATACCCGATACGACCATGTGTTTTTCACCAAAACCCACTTTTTCGCCGTTTTCTAATAAATTAAAGCGCAAGGTTATTTTGCCGCGTTTACCAGCGTATTCAAAGCTTGGCTCTGCAAACTCTAGAGTCGGTGATTTAATATCAATGTTATTAAGGTTAATTATCATTGATTCATAAATAATCATAGGACGCGCAGGGTTTATCATTACCTCTTGCTTGCCCATTAAAGGAATAATTACATGCGGGAACGCAGCACCTGAGAACTCAACATAATTTTTTATTAAACTGTTTGTAAGTGTTGGGCATTTACTGGTTTTACCATCGCGTTTAACCTTTAAAATTACTTTTTCGCCATGGTTTACATCAAACTCTTCTCCAGGTTGTTCTGGAAAATTTAGCTTGGTATTTTCATCAACCATACCGGCAAAGGTAAACTCCATTCGCTCACTAATGCCATAGCGGTCTAACACTAGAGAAAAAAGTAAGTCTCCTGGTGCGCAAAACTTTTTAGCGTCTTTATCATGAAGCGGGTTGTAGTCGTCGGCTACACATTTAGCAAAGCGACAACCTTGCTCACGAGAAATTGAAACATAATCAGCATGCTGCTGATAGTAAGGACTTAACATAGTGTGTTCACTGCTTAAACTGCTTATAACCTAGCTATACTACCAGAAAAAAAATCTTGAGAGGTCGAATCTGTTTAATAAAGGCGAAAAATGATAATTTGCAACTCGCTAATTTACTAAGTAAATTAGGCAAATACGAGTTTAAGGGATTAACTAATGAAGTATTTTTCTTTATTAATATGCGCGATTTCATTTTTAACTGGCTGTAATAACGTTACTTACACAACCAATATCGACGACGACGTTTTATCAGAACACGTTTCAAGCCACATTAAAAAACGTGGCCTAGAGCAGTTTTACAGTGTACAAGACGCTCTCGATAGAGGTGCAAGCCCCCTTGGTGGAATAAAAGGCGAAAGCTGCGATGTATCAGATGATACGCGAACATCCTCAATTAGCTATAACCGCTTGAAATCACAAGCTATAGAATCCCTTAAAAACGATGTGCTTTATTTAGGTGGCAATGCATTTACACTAGAGCAGTGCCAATCAGTATCCCGCTACAATTGTGATTTAGCCGTTATTTGTACAGGACAAGCCTATAATTATTAATAGCTCAAAATTATCTAATTGAGACTATAACGCTATGTAATTCGTTTTCTCTCATTTCCCCTATCAAACAACAAGCTGTATTTGCCAATGACTTTTTACTTTTTAGCTGCCGCTATTTTATGTGTTTTCCCACAGTGTAAACTCACTGTATTTCGCCAACCATTATGGCAATACTTATTGCTGCTAAGTGTTATTACTGCCTATTATCAAGAGTATATAAATTTAAACGCGGTTGCTGTTATAGCTGTTTATGTGGGATTGTTTCACTTTACGCTATTGGCAACCTCAGCGTTAAAACGTAATGTTCTAACGTCTTTATTTATAACAGCCTCACTCGGGTTAGCCTTACATTGGTTTGCGGGTTTTAATAACCTGCCAATTGTTGTTAATGAACAAGTCACCAGTAACGCAATTGCATTTACCCTGTATGCTAATTTCGATAAAGCATTAGCGGGTTTAATGCTGAGCGCTTATTTTTTTGCAAAAAACAAAACGATAAAGCCAGTAACTATCGGCTACCCTGCTTTAATCATAATTATCACTATTTTAGCGGCGCTTATAACTGCTTTAACGTTAAACCTTGTTGAATTTGCACCAAAAGTACCTGAATTTTGGTTGTTATTTATAGCTATCAACCTACTTTTTACCTGCGTTGCAGAAGAGGCATTATTTAGGGGAGTGATACAAACTAAGCTTTCAAAACTAATAAACCCGAGCAGGTTTGCACTGCTCGCACCGGTGATCAGTACTTGTGTATTTTCACTGGCACACTTTTCAGCGGGTACTCATTATATGCTTGTGGCGGCCGTAGCAGGTTTTGGTTATGGCTATATTTACTATAAAACAAGCCGATTAGAATGGGCCATTTTATGTCATTGGCTCGTTAACGTGTTTCACCTTTTCTTATTTACTTACCCTATGCTGGCAACTCCATCTTAAAACTACAGGCACAAAAAAGCCGCTAAAATTAAGCGGCTTTTGAATCTGTATAAGCGATTACGCACTTGGGTAATCGCGGTATGCGCGTTCTATCTTTTTAGCCTGCTTTTTAGAAATACCTAAATGAGCAAGCGCAACACGTAAACGTGCACGCGATAGGTCAGACCCTAAAATTTCCATTGCATCTAATACCGAAGTTGATGATGTTTTGCCGGTAATAGCCACAAATATAGGCTCTAAGAAATCTTTAATTTTAAGCTCGTGGAAGGTGGCTACTTCTTTTGCAATTGCAAAAATAGCTGGCTTTTCAAAGCTACGTAAGCCTTCTAATTGCCATACAAAAAATTGTAATGCTTGGCGAATAACATCTTCGTCAGCTTTACCTGCGGTTAATAGCGCTGGGTCGTAGGTCGGGATACCGCCTACAAAGTGCCCTGCTAAATCAACCATGTCAGAGAGTGTATTTATACGCGTTTTAGCTTCAGGTAAGACTTTAGCCAGCATGTCGCCATTAAATTTCCAGTCAACAAAACGCTGCATTAGCTCTGCATCAGTTAAGTTTTCGCGGATCCACATACCGTTTAACCAGCTTAACTTGTCTACGTCGAATACTGGGCCACCAAGCGATACACGCTTCATGTCAAAATGTTCAATCATTTCGTTAAGGGTGAACTTTTCACGCTCATCAGGCATTGACCAACCCATACGGCCTAAGTAGTTTAGCACCGCTTCTGGTAAGTAACCCATTTCTTTGTAGTAATTAATAGACGTTGGGTTTTTACGCTTAGACAGTTTTGATTTATCTGGATTACGCAGTAATGGTAAGTGACCTAGTACCGGTGCTTCCCAACCAAAATCTTCATAAAGTTTTAATAACTTAGGCGCTGAGTTTATCCACTCTTCACCACGGAAAATATGGCTAATTTGCATATGGTGATCATCCACCACGTTTGCTAAAAAGTAAGTTGGAAAACCATCCGCTTTTAATAGCACTTGCATGTCTACGTTTTCCCACGGGATCTCAATTTCGTCGCGTAGGTAATCGTTGAACTTAAAGGTACCTTCGCTTGGGATTTTCATACGTATAACATACGGTTTACCAGCAGCTAGGTTTGCTTTAATTTCGTCTTCTGTATGGTTTAAGCCACGACCATCGTATTTAGGACGCAGACCTTCGGCCATTTGCTCTTCACGCATTTGGTCCAGTTCTTCGCTGGTTGCGAAACAGTAGAATGCTTTGCCGTCTTCAACTAACTGATGAGCGTATTTTTTATATAAATCACTGCGCTCAGATTGACGGTATGGACCAAACTCACCACCTACATCAGGACCATGATCCCATTCAAGGCCTAACCAGCGTAAGCTATCCATGATGGCTTGTTCAGATTCAGGTGTGCTGCGAACTTGGTCAGTATCTTCAATACGAAGTACAAATTCACCGCCTTGCTGTTTAGCAAAACAGTAGTTAAATAAGGCAATGTAAGCGGTGCCAAGATGCGGGTCACCAGTTGGCGACGGAGCAACACGGGTACGAATTGTCATGGTAATGTCTCTTTTAATAAGTGAGATGGTATGAAATACCAATAAATATTTTAAGCGGCTACTTTGTTTAAGTAAGCAATAATATCGTTTGATTCATAAAGCCATTTTACTTGGCCATCTTGCTCAATACGTAAACAAGGTACTTTAACTTTTCCGCCTTGCTCTAATAGCTCTTGGCGGTATTGCTCATCATTTTTTGCATCGCGTGTTTCAATTTTTAAGCCTTCACGCTTAATTGAACGGCGCACTTTTACACAAAAAGGGCATGCTTTGAATTGATAGAGCTTAAATTGTGCGGTTTGCTGATCAAGCTTAGTTTGCTCTTGCGGATCACGTTTTTTGCTACGCGGCGTAAAAACAAAATTAAAAAATAAGATGATACAACCTAAAACCCAGCGAACTAATTTCATCTTCAATACTCTTTACAACAAATTTAAGGTGCAAGATTTTAACACAAAAAAGCGCAACACTATAAGCGGATTATACGTTGCGCTATATCGTTAAAAAAGTGCTTAATTACAACACCACCATATCATCTCTGTGTAGCACTTCCACGCCGCTATCGTAATCAAGTAAATGGCTGATTTGATTAGAATGTGCGCCTTTTATTTTATCGATTTCAAGATGACTAAAGCGCGTTAACCCGCGTGCAATAATTTGCTGGTTTACATCAATTAAGTTAATTAAATCTCCACGTTCAAATTCACCAATAGCGCGCGTAATGCCTTTAGCAAGTAAACTGGCGCCCTTAGATTGCAATGCATGCACCGCACCGGCATCAATTAAAATTTGGCCACTACTTTTAGGCCCTGCCAATAACCATTTTTTTCGGCCATCTTTAGGCGCGGTAAGTTTTAAAAAACGGGTGCCTGGTAGTTGCTCGCTCATGCATTTTAAAATCACATTTTCATCAGCGCCTTTGGCAATAATCACCTCAACCCCAGCTCTTCTGGCAATATCTGCGGCCTGTAGTTTGGTTGCCATACCCCCTGTGCCTAGGTTTGTACCACTGCCACCAGCAAGTTGGCGTAACTCATCATTAATATGGGTAACTTCGTCAATCAAGGTGGCGTTAATGTCGGTGCGCGGATCGCTGGTAAATAACCCTTGTTGGTCGGTCAGTAGCAGTAACTTATCGGCATTGGCTAAAATAGCCACCAATGCCGACAAGTTATCGTTGTCACCTACTTTTATTTCGCTAGTAGCAACTGCGTCATTTTCATTAATGATCGGCACTACATCGTAATTTAATAGGGCATTGAGGGTATCGCGTGCATTTAAATAGCGCTCTCTGTCGTCAACATCCGCGCGCGTTAGTAGCATTTGCCCGACGTTAATGCCATACAACGCAAATAAGCTTTGCCAAATATGAATGAGCTGCCCCTGTCCAATGGCGGCCAACATTTGTTTGTCTATTAATGTGCGCCCACAGGGTTTTAATAGCTGTTCGCGACCTGCGGCAACCGCACCGCTTGATACTAAAATAACGTGATGACCTTGCTTTTTTAGCTCACTGCATTGGCGAACAAGTTCCACCATATGTGCTTTGTCTAACTTATCGGTACCGCCAGTGAGTACGCTTGTACCTAGCTTTACAACTACGACCTGATCCCTTTGCATGTTTTTTACTTAGCGCAATAAATGATGAATTTATTTATACCAGTTCGGTATTTTTGAACAAGTAAAAAATATTCAATCACCCCCTCTGCATGCTAGGATCGCACTATATTCAACCGATTAAATTACACCTTATGCCTGCCAGTTTATGTTTAATTATTGCCACCTTTTTGTGGGGTAGCTCCTTTATTGCACTTAAATACGCGATTGCGATTTATGACCCTGCCTTGGTGATATTTTTACGTATGCTCACCACTTTACTGATTTCGTTATGTTTATGGCGTTACGTAATTCGCTTTGAATATTTAAAAGGCGATTGGAAGTACTTATTAGGCATGTCGCTGGCAGAGCCTTGCTTGTACTTTTTATTTGAAGGCCACGCAATGGAATATACCTCAGCGTCTCAAGCGGGGGTGATTGTTTCTTGTTTACCCATTATTGTGGCATTTTTAGCGTTTTTCATGCTCAAAGAGCATATTAGTAAAGCTATTGTGGTGGGTTTTACGCTGTGTATTGGTGGTAGTATTTTACTGACCTTGCTCTCACCGAGTTCAAGCCAAGCCCCAAACCCATTACTGGGGAATTTTTTAGAATTAATGGCCATGGTGTGCGCGGCATTTTATACCGTGTGTATAAAACATTTAGCTAACCGCTACTCCCCACTCACATTAATTGCTCTGCAAGGCGTGAGTGGTAGTTTGTTTTTTGCTCCGTTTTTACTGTTTATTGACCTACCCAGTGAAAACCAACACGATTTAACCGCACTAATGAGCATTTTGTACTTAGGCTCTTGTGTTACTTTGGGTGGGTACGGCATGTACAACTATGCGATTAGTAAAGTGTCGGTATTAACCGCCGCGGCTTACTCTAATTTAATCCCTATTTTCACTTTAATTTTGTCAGCTATTATACTCAACGAAGTACTAACTCTTGGGCAGTGGATCAGCATATTTGTGGTGTTTATAGGCGTAATGATTAGCCAACGCCATCAAGAACTAGTGGTCGATATTCCTAACTCAACTTCTGGTGAGGATATTTCTGCCGACACTAACCATCTTAAATCGGTACCCGAGGCCAGTGAATCAAAAGGGTAACAGGTTAATAAATACAGCCCTGATTGCTGCAAAAAATCGGTGTTGTACTGATTAATTACCTCAACATGTGTTACTGAATAATGCTGCACTTGGCCATTTTTAAGTTGTAGAGAAAATTGCTCCCCCACTTTAGCGTTTTTTAAAAACGCAAAGTGGGTATCGTTGTGGCCAGCAATAAGTGCTCCTTGCGAGTTACCAAAATCAGCCCCACCTAACTCCCCAGCAGGTAAAAAGTGGCTCGGCGCAAACGCTAAATTTCTACCACTTGCACCATCAAGCACGGTTAGTCGTTTATTATGCTTTGGCCATATTATTTGTGCCACTGGGTAACTATCAGCATAAAACCACGGCTTAATTTTTTTATTGGGCGATTTAAGGGTCGTTTGCCAAGCTTGCTCTATTAACACTTGTGCAAGCCACGCCTTTGCCTGCATGTATACACCATGGCCAAACAAGCTCAGCCCCAAGGCAAGTAAACCTATGCTTAGCCACTTTTTCATTTACAGCGCCTTACTAACAACAGACCACCTAGAAGTAGTAATGCTCCAAACACAATATGCATTTTGCTTTGCCCATCTGTTTGCGGCAAGCGCATGGTCATTCCTTGTGGCATAGTATTAGCCACTTGTGTACTTTGTTTAGCAACTTCTTTTATGGTCGTCTCTTCTATGGCAATAAACGCAGTAAATGGGCTAAGTAATTGATGCTCAAGCGCGAGCTGCTGCACTTGCTGTTTTACAACACTTTGTTGGTTGTATAACAATAACGACTTTATTTTTTGACGTGCCCAAAGTTTATCAATTCCTGTGGCCTTTGAACTTGCTTGCGGATTAAGCTTAACCTTAAACTCCCCATGCGTTGTTTGCCCCGTAAAAGTAATTGTATCGGTAGTGTCTAATTTAATAGCCACCATAATGGGCTCAGCAAAATATAGGTCAGGCAAAGGTGAGGGCCAAAAATCTAAGCTGCTTCCATTTGTATTTGTTAACGCTAAATTAGTCATAGCCGGGTGAGCAAGTTTATCAAACAACTGCTGCATTTTCGGCTGCACATCATGAGCACTGCTTATAAAGGTGTAAGTTCCCTTACCTATATCAGCGGCACGACGCATAAAATAACGGTTAGGCGCACTACCAATGCCCACAGTAAATAAACGGCTATCACCTAAGGTATGCGCAATATGTTTAAATAATTGATCTTCGTTACTTACGCTACCATCGGTTAAAAATACAACTTGGCGTACAAACCCTTCAAACTGCGTACCATCAAGTACCGCATCAAGTGCGCCTTTTATTTCAGTTCCGCCATCGGCTTGTAAGTTATAAATAAAACGCTCTGCGCGACGTAAATTGAAGTCACTGGCAATTAATGGGGTCTCACTCATGGCTGCAACCTCATTATTAAAACTGACAATATTGAAGCTATCATCACTATCTAATAATGATAATGCGTAAAACAGCGCTTTTTTAGCTTGTTCAATAGACTGCCCATGCATAGATCCCGAGGTATCAACTACAAACACCATTTCACGCGGTAAACGCTGAGATTGAGTAAAACTATCGCTTGGCGGCATTAACATTGCTAACGCATACTGCTCACCATTTTGTGCTTGCTGAGTAAAAAGTGCAGCTTGCGCTTGCGCTATTTGTAGTGGCTTAAACTCAAGTACAAAGTCTCTATTTATGGCTTGCTGTGGTTTTAGCACAATGCTGTATTGCCCAAATGCAGGGTTTTCAATATTAACTTGATGGTACTTAGCGTTTATATCAACCAATTCTAAGCCTATATCCATGTTAATTGTTAAGCTTAAATCGCTGGCATTTGCCGCCTCATTAGTTTGTTTTGTGTAAACAGGGCTTAACCAACCCTGTGGAGTGAACGAAGGTGCATTAGCGTTTTTTATCGCATGCTTATCTTGATCATCGTTAACTTCCCCTGTTATTGCATGATAGCGTGGCGTAATTGTAGTTGGAAAATGAATCGCAAAGGTTCCGTGTTGGTAATCAATAATCTCTTGATACTCAAGCGTTATAGCTATTTCTTCTCCGGGCCCTACATTTGCCACATTTGTAATAAACATATTTGCACGTTGCTGTCGCAACAATGAAGCTTGTTTGCCTGCTTTTTTGGCAGCTTGGTACTGTTTTTCAGCTTGGCGTTTTTTTGTTATTTTACCTTTGATAACTCGCTCGCCAATGCGCATGGTCATTGCTTGCACGGCGCTTTCATCGGGTAAAGGAAATACATAACGTGCATTTACGGCAAAAGGGTTTTCATTTATGTAGTGCTGCGTAACTACAACACGATTAATTAGCCCTGTTAGGGTCATTTTTGCATCGCTTTTTAAAATAACCCCAGGGTTAACCGCCACTCCTTGGCTATCAAACAAAGATAGTTTTGGCGACTGTGCATGGCTTTTAAAGCTGGCTAAAAGCACGATGATAATAAAAATAAAAAGGCTTACCTTGGTAAGCACTTTGGTGGGTTTACTCAACATAAATCACTCCCTCGAACGCCTTGCGATTAATTGCTTGCTGTTTGATCAGTCCTTTGATTAAGCGCACGGGTAGTCAGGGTAACGCGTCTGTCAAAAAAGTTATCTTCAAGGGTGTTACTATTTGCTATGCTTTGCTGCTCGCCAAACGCTTGTGTGCTCAAACGTGTATGGCTTACTCCCTGTTTAATTAAGTAACTTTGTACGGCGTTTACTCTGGCTTTTGAAAGTAATAAGTTCGCTTGCTCTGCACCGCGCTGATCGGCAAAGCCACTTAAATCGAGTGCGAGTTGCGGTTGGCTTTTTAATAACGCTACCAATTGATCAAGCTGCTTGGCAAAATGAGGAGCAATATCGCTAGAGCCTGTTTTAAATTGCACTGTCATTGCCAATAAATTATTAAGCTGTGATTGCGTTAGTTGCTCATTTTGTTGCGCCAGTAGTTCAAGTTGCGCCTCTAGGTGACTGTTATGATTAAGTACATGCTGGTAGTCGTTGGTTTTCTCTGCCATTACAGTTAAAGCTTGCTGCTGCTCAGCAATAGTTTGCTCAGCTACCTTGGCATCGCCAATCAAACCACCAGCAAATGCGCCTACAAACGCGCCAATTGGCCCACCAACAACACCACCAATAATGGCACCGGTGCTCAGGCCAACAATTGTTTCTTTTTTTGCTTCTTTTGATGGGGTATCCGCAGCAAATACTGGCGTACAAAAAGTGCTAACAAGTGTGAGTGCGATTAATGTTTTCTTCATGATCTATTCCTTACTATTAATAATGGTTGGCAAGCTATTGGTTGGCACTTGCTTTGTATTGGTAATTTCAATAGCTGTATTAAAACACCATGAAGTGGCAATAAAGGGGAGTAAAAATGGCAAACTGCTGAGCAATTGTGGCAAAAAAATGGCAATTGTGTTTTTAACCGTACTTAGCGCAAAAACTTCGCTATAGTGCGCCTAAGTCAATATGAGTAATTAATAAAAATGAAAAAAATAGCTATTGTTGAAGATGAAACTGCCATTCGCGAAAACTACATAGAAATGCTGAGCGCTCAAGGCTATCAGGTAAGTGGTTATGAAAACCGCCCTCAAGCAGAAGTAGCTTTTAAAGAAGCACTCCCCGATTTAGCCATTGTTGATATTGGCTTAGGCCATGAAATAGATGGCGGCTTTTTACTGTGCCAAACTTTGCGTTCACTTTCTAAAACCTTACCAATTATTTTTTTAACCGCTCGCGACAGCGAAATAGACACCGTATGCGGCCTGCGCATGGGCGCCGATGACTACTTAACCAAAGATATTAGCTTAGCGCATTTAGCCGCGCGTATTGGTGCGCTATTTCGCCGCATGGAAGCATTAGAGCAACCCGCCGATGCCAACGCATTAATAATTCGCGGTCAACTAACACTCGACACGCAACGCATGCAGGTGCTTTGGCAACAACAGTTGGTTGATTTAACCGTAACTGAGTTTTGGATGCTGCATTCACTCGCCCAACGACCTGGCCACGTTAAAAGCCGTAATGAGTTAATGAGCGATGCTAAAATTTATGTAGACGACAGTACCATTACCTCTCATGTAAAACGCATTCGTAAAAAGTTTATAGCACTCGATAGCCAGTTTGACTGCATTGATACCGTGTATGGCATGGGTTACAGGTGGGAGCAACCCACATGCTGAGATTTGGCCTACGCAGTAAATTTATTCTACTTTCATGCTTTTTGTTTTTGTTGCCATGGTTAGGCTACGAATACGTATGGGAAATGGAAAAGTTTTTACGCCAAGGCCAAGAAAAAACGCTAGTAGGTACTACACGCGCACTGGCAACGGCTCTGCACGAACGCCCCGCTTTATTTGACGAACAAACCAACTTTTTAGATCAAGTTGTAAAAGGCCGCGATCTCTATGCTTATAATTTAAAGAGTCCAATTCAACTCGATGGCAAACTCAGCGACTGGGACGCTTACCAATCGCTATTTTGGCTTTATGACAAACGCTACTTACAAACAGCCAATGATAACCATCAACTGAGCAACTTATCATTTAGCCACATGGTAGGTAAGTTTGATAATTACTTATATGCTGTATTCAAAGTCACAGATGACACTGTAATTTACCGTGCTAAAAACAGCCTCAGCATTACCAATAATGACTATGTAAAAATTGGCCTAAAAAACCCTGATGGGCAATTTAATACTTATATTATTGCTCCGCGCCAAGATGGCTGGGTCAACGCATTTGATGCCAACAGTAAAATGCCTTTTACTAAAATTCAGGGTTTCTTTAAAAAAACTGAAACAGGTTATAACCTTGAGCTGCGCTTTCCTTTGAATATGCTTGGCAATAAACTGGGATTTGCCATTGCCGATGTTGATAGTAAACAACCAAACCAACCCCCTAGTATTATGTCTACATCGAACTTAAATAACCCGAATGATTTAGGTTCGGTACTGGTGCCCTCCCCTGAAATAAACCGTATATTAAAAGGCATGGGCCACAGCGGCAGTCGCATTTGGGTGGTCGATAATCATCACCGTGTATTAGCGCAATCGGGCAGCATTCAAAATGCCGATGGTGTATGGGCCGATGGGCTAAAAAATCAAGCGCCAAAAACTGCGTGGCAGCGCTTTGAACAGGCCTATTTACATCCTTTGTATTATAAAATTTTAACCCGTCCTGAAGATGAATTTATAGATACCTTACACGATGTAGCTTCAATGCAAGGCGCTCATTTAGCCAAAGCACTTAAAGGCAAACCGGCCTCGTCGTGGCGGCTCACTCCCGATAACAAAGCGGTGATATTATCGGCTGCGTATCCTATTTGGATTGAGGATAAAGTTATTGGGGCAGTTATAGCTGAAGAAACCACCAATGGCGTGCGTACACTGCGTAATAAATCGCTGGAAAAACTATTTAATGTGATTTTAGCGGTCATGTTAATTGGCACAGTCACTTTGTTCTTTTTTGCTTCGCGTATATCGAGCCGTATTAGGCGACTACGAGATGCAGCAGAGCAAGCCATTGATGCGCAAGGACGAGTAACAGGCCATATAAATTACAGCGATGCCAATGACGAAATTGGCGATCTGTCGCGTAGCTTTTCAAATATAGTGAGCCGACTTGGTGGCTATACCGATTATTTAGAAAATATGTCGTCGCGCTTATCTCACGAGCTGCGCACACCGGTTGCGGTTGTCCGTTCATCTCTTGAAAACTTACAAAGCTTGCAGCAAAGTGAACTGAGTCAAAAATACCTTGAACGTGCCAGCGAAGGGGTTGAGCGCTTAGGAAAAATAATTACCACCATGAGCGAGGCAACCCGCCTTGAGCAAAGCATTCAAAGCAATGAGCCAGAGCAGTTTGATTTACAAAAAGTAATTAGTGGCTGTATGCAGGGCTACCAACTTACTTATCCTAACCAGTTATTTACACTCAACATTTGCCAAAGCACACTATTGATGCAAGGTGCCCCTGAATTTATAGCGCAACTGCTCGATAAGCTAATTAATAATGCCTTGGAATTTAGTGAAGCTAACACAGCAATTGAAGTCAGCCTTAAGCAAAATGAAAACAAAGCAACCTTAACGGTAAGTAATACAGGTACCTTATTGCCTGAGGGACTTACTGAACATATTTTTGATTCCATGGTATCGGTGCGCAGCCAACAAATGCAGCAACAACCGCATTTAGGCTTAGGGCTTTATATTGTCAGACTGGTGTGTGATTACCACAAAGGCACAGTAACGGCGCACAATAATGAGCAAGGTAATGGGGTGGTATTTACTGTGAGCTTGCCACTTAATAACTAAAGGTTCCCTAGAAGCTATGCCTCTTTTTTTAACAAGCGATACAAAGTATCCATACGCTTATGCGCTTGCTGCACCTTTGCTTGCGCCTCAACTTTTATAGTTAAGATAAGTAGTAACAACAGATAAAAACTAGGCTGAGCTAATACGTCTGGGAACATCAATGAAACAAATGCGATATAAGCAAAACTGCCAAATAATCCCTTAAAAATATCAAAGGGTTTAGGTGAGTGTTTTTCAAACTTATCTTCAAGAACTCGTTTTTTTTCAGCTTCGCTTATCGCTAATTTTGCGTTAATTTGTTCTGGTGTCATTAAATTAAGTCCTTTTAAGATAAATACAATTATGGATATGCAGCTTTCACTATTAAGAATGATAAGCAAACTCAATTGTATCGCTATTTGGTAAAAGTGACGAGCAAAAAAGGCTGAAACGTCCTAGGGTCTGTTGACCTTTGCGATTAAAATTTGTTCAAACCAGGGGCGTTTAATCGCTGCGCGAGGTTTGTAACCTAGTGGGCTAAGTAAAAACCGAGCAAAGCTTCCACGTCCTGCTCACGCCCCTTACCTACATCCATGTAGGCAACAAAGAGTAAATCGCCCCTAGGCAGAACCCGAAGGGCAGCGCCTGTTTGGCATTGATGCTACGTTACCGCCTATTTATGGGGAATAACCACACTACATAGGCGCTGCCTTGCCTAAATACCAAACAGACTGCTGCAAATTCAACCTTGAAAGGTCAACAGACCCTAGTTATAGCAAGGACGTTTAAAAATGACTTAATGCAATATTACAATCAGTTTAAGTGACCTTGGGAGTGTTAGTGTTTAAAAACGCTTTAATGCAATCTATTTCAGCTTGTTTTACTGTCTCGCTTATTTCGGGGCCCTTTTTGCCGTTTTTAAGCGCGTCTTGCACTATCTGTTTTTTATCCATTTTTTGTAGTTCATTGTGAATAGCACGTAATTTAGCGGCTTGTGGATAGGGCTTATCCACCAGCGTTTCGCCTCGTCCTTGTGCATCACACTGGCACGCTTGAGTAAAAGCAATAAAACGCTCTGGATGCACTAGCGCATTTAAATTAGTGACGATTAATTTATGAATAGTTTGCGGTCTTAACTGTTCAAGCGTGTGGCAAAGGGTATGGTTATCACTGGTAAGCACGCCTATATCACGAAAGCGATTAGGTACTTTTAAACGTTCACAAAACGCCTCAACTACAGCAACCCCTTCACGTTCATGGCCGCGTAAATTACCGCGTTTTTTATAGCTTAGTGCTTTACCAAAATCATGAGTTAAAGCGGCAAAACGCGTTTCTAGGTTAAAGCCTAAATCGGCTGCTCGTCTAAGCACTAGCATAGTATGGACAAACACATCGCCTTCGGGATGATGATTTGCAGGCTGCGGGGTGTTTTTCATCTGCTCTATTTCAGGAAAAATACCTAATTCATCTAATGCTTGAAAATAAAGTTCAGGGTGTTTTTCGCCAAGCGCTTTTTCTGTTTCAAGCCAGACTCGCTCTGGTACTAGATGTTCCAACTCGCCTTTATTTTTAAGCTCATGCATTAATTCAGTAGTACTTGGATGAATAGACCAGTCACTACCATAACGCGCTAAAAAGCGAGCAATACGCAATACCCGAACAGGGTCTTCTACAAATGCGTGTGTGGTGTGACGCAGTATTTTATTTTTTAAATCAGCTTGACCATTAAAAGGGTCAATAATAGTGCCGTTTTCGTCTAGTGCCATAGAGTTAATGGTTAAATCTCGGCGTGCTAAATCTTCTTCAAGAGTTACGTTTGGGCTGGCATCCACCACAAAGCCGGTATAACCTTTACCACTTTTACGCTCAGTGCGCCCCAGTGCATATTCTTCTTTAGTGTTTGGGTGTAAGTAAACCGGAAAATCACTGCCAATGGGTAAAAATCCGAGCGCTTCCATTGTCTCTGGCGTTTCACCAATAACAACATAGTCATTATCTTTTGATTGTATGTTTAGCAGTTTATCTCGCACTGCTCCACCCACTAGGTAAACTTGCTTTAAACTCTGTTGCACTTTATTCCCAACCACTACTTTTAAGCTTTTCTTTGATGTTAATCATACCTAATAGTCATTAAAAAATCTGTGTTGTTTGCCAAGCTTTATTAAGCTCATTACAATAGCGCATTATTTTTTAATACCTAACAGCGAATGAAAAACCACTCAGCAAAAAAAGAACTTATGTTACTGCCCATCCTTTTGGTGGTTATTATTATGTGTGTTGCAGGGCATTTCTTGCTACAGGCTAATTTTCAAGACAGCCACTTGGTTGAGTATTTGTTAGCTGCAATCCCATTTGCTATGTTTGGCTTAGTAATAGTAGCCTTTAAAATGGCAGCCAAAAGTGAACAACAAGAAAATGATGAGTAAATAAGTTACTGATAGTTTTTTTCTGCTTTAGTGACTTTGTATAAATAGCGTCTTGATTCTGCACGTGAGTGCTTAGTGGTGAGAATATTATAAAACTGGCTTGCAGTAAGCTGATTTATTTGTGAAAACGCCACACTTCTATTTTTATTAAATATGCGCAGTACATTACCCGCCCCGCCGTTATAAGACGAGATCATGGCAAAGTGCTTACTTTTGTCGGTACTAATTTTGTTTAAGTAGTTATTTTTTAAAATACTTAAATAGGCGCTGCCAATATCAATATTATATTTTGGATTAAACAATACAGCTTTGGTTGGTTGCCCGGATACTTTTTTTATTTTTTGGTATACATCGCGCCCTGCGGTAGCCGGGATCACTTGCATTAATCCATAGGCATTGGATGAACTCACCGCATGTGGATTAAAGCTACTTTCGGTTTCAATAATGGCATAAATAAGTGCTGCCGATATTTGATATTTTTTTGCAGCCGCAAGCACATAGTCACTGTATTTTTGTTTTCTTAAATGGGCATTTTGCTCGACTAAATCAAAACTAACCGACGAAATAACGTGCCCATATTGACGTTGCTTTTTTAAGTTATTATTTACTAAATAACGCGCAAATCGATTAGCACGCCAGCTATATTTTATGGGTAACTTATCTTGATCGAGCACTTGTTGGTATAAAAACGGCTCGCCTTCTAAAATTGGCGCTTCGCTGGTAAAAATATCGGTTTTATCGGGATCGCTAGAGGTCAGTAAGGTCATAACAATGGCCTGCTGTAACAAGCTTATTGTATTTTTTAACGCGATGGTTTCTACTTTTACAGTGCCTTGCTCAAAATCAATAATGGCACGGGCTTGGTAATCATTACTGTATTTTACGTATTTTTTGGCACTAGGTTGCTGAGTGTTTTGTTTACCCCACTTGCGCCCAACAACGCTTTCTAATGCGGCTAAAAGCTGTTTTACGCTACCAACCTGTGCCTTAATAGAACGGTGTGTTTTTTGTGCTTGCTTGTGAATTGCAACCACGTCAGTAGGATCGTTTTTTACTTGCTTTACCAGTTTATTTAAATCAACAACGGGCGGTAAACCCGACAGTGATTTACAGCCACTTAAGCCAACTAGCAAAAGTATAAACGCATACTTTTTCACACAACATCCTAATAAACTTAATAAATCCTCATTTATTATAATACATGATAACCAAACCAGTCAGGTTTAATTGTTTGTGCTTGACCACTTGGGGTTAGTTTTATATTAAGCTGGCTATCGAGTAAGTCGATAGCAAAGCAATCATCAACGTCATGTAAATCATCTTTATGTAGATGGCTAAGCCCTGCGAGTAAATCATTTTTAGCGCGCTGTTTTGCTTCTTCACCACTGCTGGCAACATACAAAGCAAAGTCGTGTTGCTCTGCTAGTGAGTCGCTTCTGTAAGCACCTAAGTTAACAAAATAAAGCTGCTTATTTTGCTCTACATAACTATCAACCACCTCGACTTTATAACCATCAATGTGATTAACCGCCATGTAGCTATCCATGTGTACGCTATTTTTGTCGCCTACCCACTGACTTTTAAGCTTGCTATAAGTTTGCTCAATGTTTTGACCTACCACAAAGCGTACGTCGTGCATTTCTATGTGGCAACCTTGAATACGCCCACCTAAATACACCATAAATAACTGCATGCTCACTTCCTTTTTTAAAATTACATTAAGCTATCTACGTCAATTTCATGCTTTTTAATCAGCTTATAAAAATCAGAACGATTACGCTTGGCAAGCTTGGCACCTTCGGCCACATTACCCCCTGCCATTTTCAGGGTATTGATAACGTAATCTCGCTCAAACTCTTTTTTAGCGTCGTTAAGCGAAAGTGGCTCAACGTTATTTTCATTGCTATTTAACGCACTAAGCACTAAATGTTCAGATATAACGTCACTTGGTGTTAAGGCAACCACCTGCTCCACTACATTTTGTAATTGACGAATATTACCTGGCCAATCATACCTTACCAATGCATGCATGGCATCGTTTGCAAAACGTTTTTCTTTTTGCTCCATACGTTTTGCAATATTAGCGCTAAAAAAGTTAGCTAATAAGCTAATATCTTCACGGCGCTCTCGCAGCGGAGGAAGTTTGAGGTTTACTACGTTTAAACGATAATATAAATCTTCTCTAAACTCTTGATTGCTAATAGCTTCAGGCAGGTTTTTATGGGTCGCTGAAACAATTCGCACATTAATGGGGATCTCTTCTTGAAAACCGACTGGGCGAATAGTTTTTTCTTGCAGCACGCGTAATAACTTAACTTGTAAATTTAGCGGCATATCACCAATTTCATCTAAAAATAAGGTCCCCCCTTGCGCTTGCTGAAACAGGCCTTGGTGATCTTTTACCGCCCCTGTAAATGCGCCTTTTTTGTGACCAAATAACTCCGATTCTAATAACTCACCAGGGACTGCACCACAGTTAATAGCCACAAATGGGCCATCACTAACATGGCTGTGCTGATGAATTGCCTGTGCAAGCAGCTCCTTGCCCGTACCACTAGCACCAGAAATAAGTACATTTACCTGAGTAGGACCTAGTAATTTAACTTGCTCTAGCAAATGCAGCATAGCGCCACTGCGAGTAACAATATTGCTTTGCGGAGTAATATCATCATTATTCACCCCATGTATTTCTATGGCTTTAGCTAAGCTATCGAATAGCTCATCTTTATCAACTGGCTTAGTAATAAAGGCAAAAATACCTTGCTTAGTCGCCTCTACCGCATCAGGAATTGAACCATGAGCCGTCATCATAATTACAGGTAGTGCTGGGTAGCGGCTTTGCAATTGTCGGTGCAGTGCCATTCCATCCATTTCATCCATTCTTAAATCGGTGATCACCGCATCAAATACTTGGCTTTTAAGTATTTGTAATGCATTCATGCCACTATCACACGTTGTTACTTCATAACCTTTTGATTGAATTCGAATTGCCAGTAACTGCAGTAAGCTGGCATCGTCATCAACGAGTAACACTTTAGCGCTTGATGGAAGTGTGACTGACATAGTTACTGCTCCTTGGTTTCTTCACGTAATAAAAGTTGCTGTTCAATTGCAGCTAATGACGATAAGGTTTTTTGCATTTCAGCGTTTAATGCTTGCTGTTGTTTTTTTGCATTTATTTGCATTAATACCTGCTGCTTTTGCAGCCATAAATAGTGTTTTATATCGTCTGGCCAATAGTAAGCTTGATCTAGCTTAAGCAATTGACTCATAACAGTATCAGGGTCGCGACTAAGGTTGGCGCATGCTGTATTAAAAAATGCCTTAAGTGCTTGCTCCCCTAAGTAAGTTTTATTGTCAGGCGTTAATTTAAAGCCACCACACTGATGGGCATGCCATGCAATAACTTGCGCTGCGGGCGGATACATAAGATCTAGTTTTGGCCGCGGCTTTGGATTGGGCTGGTTGCTTTTATTATCAGGCTGAGTTTGAGCTATTTGCTCAGGTTTAGCTGGTGTTTGAGTGTTGGTTAATTCACACCCAGATAAAAAAACGAGACTGCTGGTTAGCCATAAAATAGCCATTAAACGCGCAGACATATTATTTAACTCCTTTATTTTTATAGGGGATGACAATGTTAAATCGGCAGCCTTGCGGCTCATTATGCTCAATAGTTAACTTACCCTGTAACTGTTCAACAGACTCTTTTACTATGGTAAGGCCTAAACCACTGCCTTGAAGACTAATCTCTTTACTGTGTTTACCTTGATAAAAAGCGCCAAAAACATGTTCTTTTTCATGCTCTTTAATACCACAGCCCTCATCAGCAACCTGTATAATTAAGTTATTACTTTCTAAACTTAAACTAATCGACACAGCTTGGTTTGGCTTTGAAAACTTTAGACCATTAGAGATTAACTGAATTAAAATCATTTCAATTAATTCTCTCGGTAAATTAAGTGCAACTGTCGGTAAGCTATTGTGCCAAATAAGCGACTGCTCTCGTGCATTTAACCTATGTTCAAAATGATTACTTACCTTTTTTATTAGCTGGTTAAATTCCACTTCACTCACATTATCTTTACTGGTTCGAATCGCGTTATAGCTTAACAAGCTGTCTATCATAGTGCGTAATCTCACCATAGATTGACTGATTAACCCAAGCACTGCTTTTTGCTCATTATTAATTGGCCCAACAATTTCATCGGCTAATAACTCAGTGCCCTCAACCATAGAGGCCAAAGGCGTTTTTAATTCGTGAGTAACATGGCGTAAAAACGTATCTTTTTGCTGCTCTAGCATATGCAATTGCGCTTGCACCCACTGCAACTTGTTACCTAGTTCAATGAGTTCAGCTGATCCCTGCACTGATATTTTTTGCTGCCAATCTCCTTGGCCTAATTTATCAATAACGGAGGTTAAACCTTTTAAACGGCCACTTATCCGCCATAAAAACCCACCGCCAACAAGTAAGGTTAAAGGCGTAAGTGCCACTAACCAGTTTATAAAGGAGGCTTGTAGATTTGTTAGTTTAATTTGGTTTTGAGTGATTTTGGCTTCATTGGTTTCGCGCAACCACATTGTTAGCTCTGCCAGTATTTCACTAATTGGCACAAACAACTCTGCTTGCTCACGAGCTTCAACCACCAATTTGGTATGCGCTGTTTTTAGCGTATCTGTTAACTGCTGCCATTGCTGATTGTCTATTGGGCTGCTAGAAAGCCGTTTAAGCTCATTTATATTGTCCAGCGATGACTGCCATTTATCCACGATAAGTTTATCGAGCGAATCGCTTTTTAAAACCCAGTTTTGCCTTGTTGCCCTTTCTAAACTATTGAGCTCTTGTTTAAGTGCATTAAACGACTTGGTTACTTGGTAGTTATTACTGACAATTTGCTGTGTGACCGCTAATTGTTTATTTAATACATTTAAAAATACAATAACCACAATAGACAAAGGCAAGAGTGACAACAGCATGCTCATTACAAACTGGCCAATCAAATTAGGACGCCAATTCACCAATGCTTTATATTTTTCAGCCATGATTACAGGCATACACTAATCCTTCACTACTTTTAAGCGCTCTATTATTAAGCGCTCAACTTATACACTCGCTGAACCAAATACATTTTTGAGAGTAAAACCGTTGCAATGTCGCACAATTGCGACAAGTTAAGCACTTGATTTAAAAATAGTAAAAAACCCTAACTGAGAAAATGTTGCATAAAACACACAAGCGTCGGTAAATATTACCTATTAAAAACACGCTAGAAAGTTAAACCTATGATTTTTAATAAAAATAAAAGCTGGCACCATAATTGTATTACGCTTATAAATATTAATTTTTAAAGGCCAAGGAATGACTAAAGGTTATTTAAAATCGACTGTATTAATAGCGTTATGTTTCACAAGTATCCATTCATTTGCGCTTGATGTGAACACAGCATTTTACAGCCTAGATAAGGACAGCAACGGCACATTAAGTGAAGCGGAAGCTGGTGAAGATGCATTACTGCATGAGAATTTTGCACAAATAGATAAAAATGAAGACGGACAATTATCGTTCGATGAATTTAAACAGTTTGTTAAATAAAGGAGTATATTTATGAAACAATTAATTGGTGCTTTTTCACTACTATTTTTGGCTATTAGCGCAACGGCATTGGCATCGTCGTTAAATGTACGTTTTATGCATTTAGATAAAAATATGGATGGCCAAATATCGCTTACAGAGGCTAAACAAGATAAACAGCTGCTCAAGCAATTTACTGATTTAGACAAAGACAATAACGAGATGATTTCTAAAAAAGAGTTCGATAACTTTAAACTTTAAGCTTAGATTCAAGTTTCGTTTTGTAATATAGAGTTAAAAGCATTTGCCATAATCCCTGAGGGAGTGTGTAAACGGATTTAATGTTGGGAGTTAAATTATGGCAAGTGCTTTCTTTCAATACTGCAGCAATTTAAATACACCTTGGAACGCCAACTATGAGAATACTGCTTCCCTTTATTGGTGCTTTACTTTTTATCAGCCAAAGTGCATTCGCACTTGATGTAAAGCAACGCTTTGACCATTTGGACAAAAATAATGATGGATATTTAACCCACAGCGAGCTTGCTGCTCAGCCTCAGCTATTAAACTCATTTTCAAATTGGGATGAAAATCAAGACAACAGAATTTCTTTAGCTGAGTTTAAAAACTACTTAACCACTAACCTGCTCTGAGCATTTATATGAAGCATTTTCAAAATATTATTTTACTAACACTGACTGTTTTTAGCTGTATGAGTTTTGCAACAAGCAGTTATATTGCTGAAAAATTTGAAAAACTTGACCGCAATCAGGATGGCTTTTTGACTCGCTCTGAAGCCGCCAGTGATCCTGCTTTATGGTCACGCTTTGGCAGTTATGACCGTGACAAAGACACACAATTATCATTAAGCGAATACAGTTTGTACGCCAGTAAATAAATTGCCTCCTCAAACAAAGCTTGGTTAACAATATCAAGCTTGAGAAGGTTTAACTCTCATTGTTAACACATCCTATTTCCCCCTTAACTTGTTGCTTGCTTTAGCTAAAAGCTGACTTATACGACGCTTAATAAATTATGCTATTGGTATTCTAAATTTGAGTTTGCTACTGTGATAGTTCAAATAATAACAATGTGCGTCTTATGCAACTGATAAAAATAATAAAACCGATATTACTAGCAAGCCTTTGTGCCGTCACTAGCGTGGCAATAGCACAAACTCAAGTCATTTATAATGCTAATGGCTACTCACCTTTGTATAAAGGAAAAATGCGCCATGGCGAAGTAAACACATTTACAACCTTAGTTATAAAAGATGGCAAAGTAGTTAAAACAGGTCCAGACAGCTTAAAAAATAGCTTTCCTGGTGCAACCCTAATTGACGCGAAAGGAAAAACTCTACTCCCAGGGCTCATTGATGCGCATGGACATGTCATCGGGCTAGGTAATAATTTGTCGCAACTTGATGTGCGCGGTGCAAAGTCGGTAGATGAAGTAACCGCTAAACTCAAGGAATTTTCCAAAGATAAAGAAGGTTGGATCATTGGTCGAGGCTGGAATCAAGAACTATGGTCAAATACTCGCTTTCCTTCGGCCGCTGACTTAGACAAAGCAGTTAACGATCGCCCTGTTATTTTATCGCGAGTAGATGGTCATGCCATTTGGGTTAACTCAAAAGCATTAGAACTTGCCAATATTAACGCTGACACATCAGCCCCAGCTGGCGGAGAAATTATAAAAGATGAGTTTGGTAAGCCTACCGGCATTTTTATCGATAAAGCAGAAACCTTGGTTACTCAACATATGCCTGCAACGTCTGCACAATCGGTCAGTAATGCATTAGATGCCGCAGGTAAACACTTACTGAGCCTAGGCATTACCTCAACTCATGATGCAGGTATTGATAAAACCACATGGCAAGTTTACAAACAACGCGCCGAGTTAGGCACATTACCGCTTAGAATTGTAGCGATGTTAAGTGCAGCAAGCCCCGACTTAAGCGCTATGCTTAAAGCGGGTCGTTATCAAGATGCACAGGACTTTTTATCTATCCGCAGTGTAAAAATTTATGCTGATGGCGCATTAGGATCACGTGGTGCTGCGCTTATTGAAGAGTACGCTGATAGAGCCAACCATTTTGGTCTTATGCTTGAAACCCAACAAAAGCTAGAGGAACTATTTACCCTGACTTTTAAAAATGGTTTTAGCGCTAACACGCATGCAATTGGCGATAGAGCAAATAAAATTGTGCTAGATGCTTATCAAAATGTATTTAAACAAACCGGTGGCATACTACTGCGCAATCGTATGGAGCATGCACAAATAGTCTCGCCAGAGGATATCCCGCGCTTTAAAACCCTGAAAATAATTCCATCTATGCAACCTGTGCATGCCACATCAGACATGCATATGGCTGAGCAGCGTTTAACCGACAAGCAACTACAAGGCGCTTATGCTTGGCAAACATTTTTAGACCAAGGTTCAACGATTGCGGCGGGATCTGATTACCCTGTCGAACTGGCGAACCCGTTTGATGGTTTATATTCTGCGATAACGCGCATGGATCATAATCAACTGCCTGAAAACGGTTGGCGCGCCAGTGAAGTTTTGAGCAGGGAAGATGCATTGCGTGCCTTTACCCTTGGCGGCGCGTATGCAGCGCATCAAGAATTTAAAGTAGGTAGTTTGGAGCAAGGTAAATGGGCTGATTTTATACTGATTGATCAAGACTACTTTAAAGTGCCTATTGAGCAGCTTTACAAAACTCAGGTGCTGCAAACGTGGATTGCCGGTAAATTACGCTACCAAAAAGATTCAGCAAAGTCTGAGTAAAAACAAAAAAGGGTTAACTTAAAAGTTAACCCTTTTTTGTATCAGCCTTAGACTGACGATATAACTTAATAATGTGATAAATATTGACCAGAGCTAACAAGCCGTTAGCAAATGCCACCGGCACAGAACCGATTGCTGCACCGTAAAAAGTAAACGCAATACAACCAAGTAAATTAAACCAACGTAGTTTGGTCACATCGGTCATGGTCAAGGATATAACTAATAATGCAGATGCTAAATAACCTAAATATTCCCAACTCAATTGTTCTCTCCTAGGCTTTAGGTTAATATTACCAGCTAAATTTTAGTACATTATTAAAAACTGCTACGTAGCAGTTTAAATAAAAAAGCTAACTTACCAATAAAACCTTAAAATATGCTGGTTTTACCCACAATTTTTTAATCATTACACGGTAGAATGAAGGCCATTTAACGCCATTAAATAAATAACGGCGTGGGTAAGTTAGCGTAAATTCTTAATCTTAATGCTATCGTCATTAAGGTGTAATAAATAGGACAATTGTCCGAAGAGCATGATTGATGTTTCAATACCATTTTTCCAGTTACCTTGTTGAACAGCTGCTGACATTTGCCGGCAGTAGTTATCAGCAATCAAAAAAAGAAATATTAATACAGCAAGACCAACCACTCACTAAGTTGGTATTGGTGCGAAGTGGTACTGTATCGTTTAGTTACGATGTGGGGAATGGTCGCCGCCTGCTGCTTGGTCAACTCGACTGCAACAACACTTTAATTGGTGAAATTGAAGCACTGAATAATAACCCGTGTATTTATACGGTAACCTGCTTCAGTGATGTTACGTACAATCTTATTGAGCTAAAGCATTGGCGTTCATTATTGCTCGATAAACCAGAATTGAGCCTATACACGGCGCAAACAATTGCTGCTAAGTTCCAAGAAAATCAAAAGATTAACTTAGATAAACTGTTGCTTCCCTTAAGCTACAACATTGCTAAAGACTGCTTATTACGTGCAGAAAATAACAACCCTACTTTATTGCGCGCCTATCCTACGGTAAATGCAGAAGCTGAGCGCTTTGCAACCACTGAACGTGCATACCGACGGGTAGTGAGTGAGTTGGTAGAGAAAAATCTAGTGCAACGAAGCACCCAAGGGCTGCAAGCTGTCGATATTCCTAAACTCAGTGAATATGTAGATAGCTTTGCACAACTTTAAAGACAATAAAAAAGGCCATTAAGGCCTTTTTTATTGAGCAAAGTCACGTTTATTTTTCAAGTAAAATATCGTGGATTTTAGCTAAATCAGATTTACCTTCAATAATTTCATCCGGCGTTAACCCTGATAATTCATGCGGGAATACTAACCATTCTTCAGATTCATGAATGTAGTAATCTGGCACTGTATCTACTTTTGAGTTTTTTGGCTTGTAGTATGGACAAGCAATACGAATATCACTCGGTAAGTTTAAACGCATTAGCTCAGAGAGCTTCTCTTTTAGCGCCACGATGCTTCGACCTGAGTCAAATACATCATCCACAATCAGTAATGAATCACCCGCATTCGCGTTTTCAACTATGTAGTGTAAACCATGTACTTTTATTTCTTTTGATTGCTTACCAATACCGTAATAAGACGACGTACGCACCGCAATATGATCGGTTTCTATGCCTTTGTAGTCATAATATTCTTGAACTGCAATCCCGATTGGAGCACCACCGCGCCATATACCAATAATAAAATCTGGACGAAAGCCATCTTTATACACTTGTGCCGCTACGCGGAATGAATCTTCAAGTAATTGTTGAGCCGTGATATAGCACTTTTCTGACATAGTAAGGATCCCAGTGGTATGTATAATATTTGAGCGAGGTTTAAATGAAATAGATGCCCAAACACGTATTGGCGAAGGATTTTACCGTAAATAAAACAAAATTGCTTGTATGGCGGATAAAAAAATAGGCACCCTTAGGCACCTATTTTTTAACTAATTGCTTAGTCTGAGTTGATTATGCTTTTTCAAGCAAGGTGCGCGCTACTGTACGCATACCTTGTGTAGTTGCACCTGAAGCCCACTGGCTAGTACCACCACCCATATTAAATGCTGCCGCTAAATCAATATGTACCCAACCTTTACCATCGTTTGGCACAAAGCGAGATAAGAAACCTGCTGCATTTGAAGCACCACCATAGCCACCGCCTTTTTGTGCACGGCTGTTTGCTGTATCGGCATACGGTGATGGGCAGTTTTGTTGATGCCACTTTTCAAGCGGTAATGGCCATGCGGCTTCCATTTCTTGTGATGCAAAGTCTTCTACTTCACGTACTAGCTCTTTATCAAGGGCAAATAACGCGTTGTATTCTTGACCAACGGCAACAAGGGCTGCGCCCGTTAATGTTGCTGCGTCAATAATAAGTGGTGCACCCGTCTCACCTGCCGCCATTAGGCCATCAGCTAATACTAAACGGCCTTCAGCATCTGTGTTTACAATTTCAACGGTTGTGCCATTTTTGTAGGTAAGAATGTCACCTAGTTTGTATGCATGACCGGAAATTAAGTTCTCTGCACAACATAAAAACAGCTTAATGCGCTTTTCTACACCACGATTAATGGCCAGCGCTAAACCTGCAGTTACCGTTGCAGCTCCGCCCATGTCGCACTTCATGCCTAACATGCCTTCGCTAGATTTAATTGAGTAACCGCCTGAGTCAAATGTAATACCTTTGCCTACAAGTGCTGCGCTTACTGGTGCGTTATCATCGCCAGTTGGGTTGTAATCAAGCTCAAGTAATACAGGTGGGCGTTCACTACCACGACCTACAGCATGAATACCAATCCATTGCTGCTCTAATAGCGCATCGCCTTTTATTATTTGGTAGCTAACATGCTCTGGTGCCAGTGATTGAATAAATTCAGCCGCTTTTTCTGCCAGGCTCTCTGGGTAAATGTCATCGGCGGTGCCGTTAACCATTTCACGTGCCCACGTTGCTGATGCTTTTAAATCAGCAAGTTCTTTTAAATCAGATTGTGCATTATCAACAAACTCAACACCGTGCAGTACTTTTGGTGATACAAAGCCTTGGTAAAATGCCCATTGGCTCTCTGTACACCAAACATCGCCTTCAAGCACAACACTTTTAATGCCTTGGCTTGCAATAGTACGACCCGCTTTTTGCACGTTTTTTAATGTTTCTTGCTCAGATAAATGAACCGTTGCGCCGTGTTCGTTAAAAGATAGTGACGCACTTTCGCCCCAGTGTCCTGGTGCCGATTGCTCGCTTAATTGAACAACAAATTTTTCACTCATGTTAGAATATCCTTGCACTTAAATGTATGGTTGAGTTTACTATAGCGCGCCTAAGTTCCCAACAGCTTGCGGTAAATAACCTCAAATAGACCGCAAAGTCTTATTTTACTTAACCTGAACTCTGGTTATATAAGGAAGTCATTAATGAAATACACCCCGCCATTACAATCTGCTACGTTATTAAAACGTTACAAACGCTTTTTAGCTGATTTAGAGCTCAGTGATGGCAGCACTTTTACCGCTCACTGTGCTAATACGGGGAAAATGACGGGCTGTGCAGACTCTGGTTTTAATGCCTTTTATTCCACCAGCAGTAACACCAAACGAAAGTACCCACAGTCATTAGAGCTGACGCAAAATAACTTATCACAGCTTATTTGTGTAAATACAGCCGTTGCTAATAAAGTAGTAGAAGAAGCGATTAACGCTGAAGTGATTAAAGAGCTGACAGGCTATCAACAAGTCCAAAGTGAAGTGAAGTATGGCAGTGAAAACAGCCGCATCGACTTTTTACTTACCCACAGCAGTAAAGCCAATTGCTATGTTGAAGTTAAATCAGTGACTCTCCTAAGTGAAGAGCATCCACAAAGCGGCCAAGGTTACTTCCCAGATGCGCAAACAGTTCGTGGGCAAAAGCATATTCGTGAATTAATCGAAATGGTAAAACAAGGGCATCGTGCGGTATTACTATTTTCGGTGCTACATCAAGGGATCACACAAGTGAGTGCGGCGGCACATATAGATTCAACCTATGCACAATTACTAAGCGAAGCGATTGAGCAAGGCGTAGAAATATTAGCTTATAAAGCCCATATTTCTGCTAGTGAAGTAACTTTAGTTGAGAAAGTGGCGTTTGTTGAGTAAAAGCGCGCATTTAAACGTTGGTATTGCGCTACGCCAAAAAAATACTTAGTCAAAAAGTAAAAATAAGTTGTTTTTATTATTATTGCCCATATAACTACGCCAGTTTATAAACCAATACTGTGATAAGAAAGTATAAGTAGTACTTTTACTACTTTTATATCACCAAACAGGGTTAAGCTAATTCGATTATTTAAAAATAAATTTGCCTAGGGTATGAGTTTCTGTTATTTATACCGCCGGCTAATGCTGGGGCATTAAATTAAGGATTTAGGAGAGAGTTATGCCAGACCAAAAAAGACATGGTTTATTGGCTCAAGCCGGTTTAGAACCATACCAAGAAAAACCGGGTGAAGAGTACATGAATGATGCACAACGTGCTCATTTTAAAACAATTTTAGAAACTTGGCGTAATGATTTACGTAACGAAGTTGATCGTACCAAATCACACATGCAAGACGAAGCAGCAAACTTTCCTGATCCCGTTGACCGCGCAGCACAAGAAGAAGAGTTCTCATTAGAGCTTCGTACTCGTGACCGCGAACGTAAGTTAATTAAAAAAATTGAAAAAACAATTATATTAATTAAAGAAGACGAATTTGGCTTTTGTGAGTCTTGTGGCATTGAAATTGGCATTCGTCGCTTAGAAGCGCGCCCTACTGCTGATTTATGTGTAGACTGTAAAACACTTGCTGAAATCAAAGAAAAGCAATCTGGACGCGGCTAATTAAGTATAGCCATGTCTTCTACAGCCGTTACTGCGCAAGTATCTAACTATCGCGGCCGATTTGCACCGTCCCCTTCCGGACCGTTACATTTTGGCTCACTTGTGGCGGCTGTAGGTAGCTACCTAGATGCAAAAGCGAACCAAGGAAAGTGGTTAGTTCGCATTGAAGATATAGACACCACTCGCGTTGTAAAAGGCGCCGCCACCGATATCCTAAATACCTTAGACGCCTATAACCTCAATTGGGATGAAAACGTTGTGTACCAAACACAGCGTCTTACTATTTATCAAGATGCCGTTCACGCTCTGTCACAACAACAGCTTGTTTATGCCTGCCAGTGCTCTCGTAAGCAAATAAAAGCCCTCGGCGGCATTTATCAAGGGCAATGTAAACACAGCCAACTAAGTGAACAAGGTCATGCCCTACGTTTAACTCAATGCTATGCAACCGTTGATTATAAAGACCTTATTCAAGGGCGTATTGACGTGGACCCAGCTCTCGCTCATGAAGATTACATAATAAAACGCAGCGATGGTTTATTTGCCTATCAACTGGTGGTGGTTATTGATGACATTGAGCAGGGGATTAATCGTATTGTGCGAGGCGCTGATTTAATTGAACCGACTGCGCGTCAAATTAGCTTATTTAAACAGCTAAATTGCCCTATTCCAGAGTTTGCTCATTTGCCTTTGGCTGTAGCAAAACCAGGGTTTAAACTGTCTAAGCAAAATTACGCCCCTGCAATTTGCAAACAAAATCCAAAGCCCACTTTAATAGCTGTATTCGAATTTTTAGGCTTGCCAATACATGAGCAACTAATGGATTTAAATACAGAACAATTACTCGCTTGGGGCGTGGCGCATTTTAACTTAAGCCTTGTTCCTGCTAAGCGCGAAATACAGATTTAACCTCCCATTACGTATTACGTGTGATTAATTCAAATAAAATCGTTAAAAATGGCTTAATTTCAGTGCTGCAACTTAATTTTTTTACCTTGCTGGTATATGATAGCCGCCTAAATATATGCTAATTACATTAAACGGTAAGAATCACGCTTTAAGCGAATACTTGCTGTGATTTTGATTGCAATGGCGAGCAAATCAACCGCTTCTCTAGGAGACAGACTATTATTTCCAAGCTTTTTCAATTTTGTCGACAAATTATCGGCCCAAGTGCCAATAACGAAAATGTCGCAATCAGCAGTGAGCCGTTAGTGATCCCTAGAGGTGAGCATGGTATTTCTCGCAAACAATTTAGCCCAAATGCAATCAAAGTACTCTACCGCCTAAAAGATGGTGGCTATGATGCTTACTTAGTTGGTGGTTGCATTCGCGATGTATTGTTAGGCCAACAACCTAAAGATTTTGATGTTGTAACCAATGCTACCCCTGAGCAAGTAAAAAAACTGTTTCGTAACTGTCGCTTAATTGGTCGCCGCTTTCGTTTGGCGCACATTGTTTTTGGCCGTGAGATTATTGAAGTGGCCACAATGCGCGGCCATCACGAAGCACAAGAAGATAAAAATCAAATTAGCCAGTCAAGTGAACATGGGCAACTTCTTCGCGATAACGTATTTGGTAGCATTGAAGAAGATGCAGAACGCCGTGATTTTTCAATCAACGCTTTATACTACTCGATTAATGATTTTTGTGTTTACGATTACGCAAATGGCTTAGCCGCTATCAAAGCAAAACAAATAGAATTAATTGGCGATCCTGAAACACGCTACCGTGAAGATCCGGTACGTATGCTTCGCGCAGTGCGCTTTGCCACCAAGTTAGATATGCAAATAGCGCCAGCAAGCGAAAAGCCGATTACCGAATTAGCGAGCTTGCTTGATAATATTCCGCCAGCGCGTTTATTTGAAGAAATACTCAAGCTATTTTTAAACGGCAAAGCACAGCAAAACTTTATAATGCTGCGTCAGTACGGTTTATTTAAGTCGTTATTTCCTGAGCTAGACCGTATTTTAAATAAAAACCCTGGCGGACTTGAAGAAACCTTCATAAAGCAAATGTTTGCCAACACTGATATCCGTATTAATGCAGATAAAAAAGTCACTCCTGCATTCGTATTTGCAGCATTACTGTGGTTCCCGCTGATTGAGCGTACTGAAAAAATTAGACGCCAAGAACAACTATCAGAATACGATGCATTTGCTCAAGCAATTAATAAAGTACTTAGTGAGAATGCCCAACATATTGCCGTACCAAAACGCTTTACGTTAGGTGCCCGTGATATTTGGCATATTCAACAACGCTTAGATAAACGTGCTGGCCAGCGTGCCTATCGTTTAACACAGCAGCCGCGCTTTAAAGCCGCTTATGATTTTTTACTATTGCGTGTTGATGCTGGTGAAACTGAGCATACAGAGCTGGCACAGTGGTGGACACAGTACTTAGGTCAAGATATTAATGGCCAAAAAGAAATGGTACGAAAGCTTGGTCATCAAGGTGGCCCAAAGCCACGTAAGCGACCTCGTCGTCGTACTACTAAAAAGCCAGCTGAGTAAATAATGCAACGTGTCTATTTGGGGTTAGGTGCAAACCTTAACAGCCCTAAAAAACAACTTGATAACGCTGTTATTGCACTTAAAAGCTTGCCAAACAGCGAACTTATAGCCTGCTCGCATTATTATGCGAGCAAGCCTATGGGACCACAAGAACAACCTGATTATGTGAATGCAGTCGCCTGTATCAACACTTCACTTGAGCCAGAGCAACTACTTGATTTAACCCAAGCCATAGAACTGGAACATGGTCGAGTTAGAAAGGCTGAGCGCTGGGGCGCACGCACATTGGATATTGATATTTTATTATTTGGTGAACACATTTTAAATACCGATCGTTTAACCGTGCCTCATTACGGATTAACTGAGCGAGAATTTGTTGTTTACCCACTGCAAGAAATTGCACCGGAACTGATTTTACCTAGCGGCGCATCTATCAAACAGATAGCAAATACCCTACCGCTTAACGACTTACAACAATTACCACGGTAATTAATTAAGGCCATTGTCTGCGAGAATATTATGTCTAAAATAACCGTTTCAACTTTGAATAAAATGAAGGCTGAAAGTAATAAAATCACTGCGTTAACAGCTTACGATGCTAGTTTTGCTAAGTTATTTCATGATAACGGCGTTGATGTTGTTTTAGTTGGTGATTCTTTGGGTATGGTATTACAAGGTGGCGATGATACCTTAGCGGTTACAAACCAAGAAATTGCCTACCATACTCGCTGTGCGCGCGCAGGAAGCCGTGATTTATTTGTTATTGCTGACTTACCGTTTATGACCTACGCAAACCCAAATGATGCGTGTAAAAATGCTGCAGAACTGATGCGCGCGGGTGCTAATATGGTCAAACTTGAAGGCGGTGAATGGCTACATGACAGCATTAAATCACTAACCCAACAAGGTATTCCAGTGTGTGGCCATTTGGGTCTTACACCGCAATCTGTGCATGTATTCGGTGGTTTTAAAATCCAGGGCCGTGAAGAAGCGCAAGCGCAAAAAATTATTGCCGATGCAAAAGCATTAGAAGCCGCAGGTGCTCAACTACTGGTGCTTGAATGTATTCCAAGTGCCTTAGCAAAACGCGTTACAGAGTCATTGAGCATCCCTACAATCGGGATTGGTGCGGGTAATGTAACCGATGGTCAAATTTTGGTTATGCACGACTTGGTGGGCATTTCTGCAGGTTATATTCCTAAATTTTCAAAAAACTTTTTACTCGAAACAGGCAATATGCCTGCTGCAGTTAAAAAGTATTGTAACGATGTCAAAAGCGGCGTATTCCCAAGCGCTGAACACGAGTTTAAATAATGCAGTCAATCACTGAAATAAAATCATTACGCAGTCAAATTAGAACCTGGCGCCAAGCCGGTTTAAGCGTGGCATTTGTTCCTACTATGGGCAACTTACACCGTGGTCATTTTTCACTGGTAGAAAAAGCTAAAACACTGGCCGATAAAGTGGTCGTGAGCATTTTTGTTAACCCAATGCAATTTGGTGTTAACGAAGATTTAGACAGTTATCCGCGTACTCTAGATACTGATAAGCAAGGGTTAGCTGATCTTGAAACAGACATTTTGTTTATCCCCAGTGTTGAGACTATTTACCCTAATGGTTTAGGCGCGCAAAGCTTTGTTGATGTGCCTGGTATTTCAATGGGATATTGTGGTGGTTCACGCCCAGGCCACTTTAAAGGCGTAGCGACTGTTGTTACTAAGCTATTTAATTTAGTACAGCCTGATTATGCTTGTTTTGGTGAAAAAGATTTTCAGCAGCTACAAGTTGTTAAAACCATGGCTACTGACTTATCAATACCAGTAGAAATTATTGGTGTACATACCATGCGTGAAGTTAGCGGCCTTGCCATGAGCTCGCGTAATGGGTACTTATCAAGTGATGAAAAACAAACCGCTCCTGCTTTATTTAATACCTTAAAGCATTGTGCGCAGCAAATAAAAAGCGGTAATAAAGACTTTGCTACATTGGAAAGTGAAGCAAAGAACGCATTAGAAAACGCAGGCCTAAAACCAGATTATTTTTCGATAGCTCAACGAGATACATTAAAAGCTGCTACACTCGAAGATACACGATTTGTAATTTTAGCTGCCGCCTTTTTAGGTAGTGTTAGATTAATCGACAATATTCAGGTTGAAGTTTAATACTGGTGTGGCCTCATTTTAAGGATAAGCATGAAAACTTTTTTTAAAACTAGCCTCGTGGCTTTTTCGTTTGCAGTTATTGCTGGCTGCCAGAGCCAGCCGGGTAATCCAGCACTTAATCAGTGTGCTCAACAAAGTTATCAATGTGAAACCAGCTGCGAACAGCAAACAACCACCGATAGTCTTAAATCGCAGGTTTGTTCATCAAAATGTATTGAGGCTTACAATCAATGCAAAGTGCAAGCTGAAAACTTAGGTAAAGCAACAAACTAAATAATCTTAAGTAAAACAAAAAAACCGCTCAATGAGCGGTTTTTTATTATTTGCTTTGGCTGCTTATTTCAAGCCTAACTTTTTAAGCTCTAGTTCAACTAACTTTGCAGAAAGTGGTACATAGCCATCTTTTTCTACAATTTTTTGACCGTCTTGAGAAAGTACCATCTTTAAGAACTCAGCTTCAACTGGCCCAAGTGGCTTATTTGGGTGTTTATTTACATAAACATATAAAAAACGTGATAGTGGGTATTTACCTTGTGCTACGTTTTCAAGCGTGGCATCAACAAAGTTAGTGCCTTTTTTAGATAACGGAACAGTACGCACACCCGATGTTTTATAACCAATGCCAGAGTAACCAATCGCATTTAATGACGCTGAAATTGACTGTACAACAGAAGCCGAACCCGGTTGCTCGTTCACGTTATTACGGAAATCACCTTTACATAGCGCTTTCTTTTTAAAGTAACCGTAAGTACCTGATACTGAGTTACGTCCGTATAATTGCACGTCTTTTGCAGCCCAATCACCTTCTAGACCAACATCACTCCAGCGATTTACTTGCTCTGATGCACCACATTTACGAGTTGATGAGAAAATAGCATCGATTTGGTCAATGCGTAGTCCTTCGATTGGGTTATCTTTGTGTACAAATACTGCCAACGCATCAATTGCTACTCGCACTTGTGTTGGTTTGTAGCCATGACGCTTTTCAAATGCTTCAATCTCTTTTGACTTCATTGCACGGCTCATTGGACCTAAGTTAGCCGTACCTTCAGTTAGTGCTGGTGGCGCAGTAGACGAACCTGCCGCTTGAATTTGAATATTTACATTTGGGTAAATACGCTTATATTCTTCAGCCCAAAAGGTCATCATGTTGGCTAATGTGTCAGACCCTACTGATGAAAAGTTACCTGATACACCGCTAATTTTTTGATACTCAGGAATACCGTCTTCTAATGCAACCGCTTGTGCAGATACAAATGTTGTAACAGCCACACCCATTGCGGCAACTAAGTTTTTAAATTTCATTTTGGGGTTCTCCAATTTGTTCGTCCCATTTCCTAACTGCGGTTCACTCTAAAGTGAGTACATGACAATGGTGTGACTCTTAAATGACACTTTTATGACTACCTATATTGCTTGCTACTAATGGCGAAATAACGATAAGTCTATCGCTTGAAAACGCGAAAGAAAAACAAGAACCTTTACCCAGCTCGCTGTGAATTTTTAATTGACTACCATGGCGAGTAAGTACATGCTTGGTAATAGCTAAGCCTAAGCCTGAGCCACCTGTGGTGCGGCTTCTGGCTTTATCTACTCGATAAAAACGCTCAGTTAACCGGTTAATATGCTCAGGTGCAATACCATCACCATTATCGGTCACACTAAAACATGCTTGTTCATTGTTGCGCTGCCAAAGTACCTCAATTTTACCGCCTGGTTTAGTATAATGAATGGCATTAAATACTAAATTTGAAAAGGCACTTCTAAGTTCATCCTCAGCACCGGTAATATCAAGCGATGCATCAATCTTAAAAATAAGTTGATGGCCTTTGTCTTGATTGATAGATTGCGCTTCTGTTTCAATTAAGTTTAATAATCGTGGCACATTCACCGCTTTGTCATTACTGTGTTGCTTTCCCCCTTCGATGCGCGATAACGACAACAGCTGATTCACCAAGCTATCCATACGCTTACATTGCTCTAGCATAGTAGTTTGTGCTTTATTCCACATTGCAGGCGGGGGAAGTGAATCACTATCGAGCATTTCAAGGTAGCCGGTAACAACAGTTAAAGGGGTTCTGAGCTCATGAGAGACGTTTGCTACAAAGTCTTTACGCATCTGCTCAAGTTGCTTTAAGCGAGTAACATCGCGTACCACTACCAACAACTGTGTATTGGCATAGGGCATAACCCTAAATTCAAGAACTTGCTCAACACTGTGGCCACTTTCAAGCTCCAGAGCATCGCTAAACTCTTTACGACGCATATATTTAGCAAATTTAGGATCGCGAATTAAGTTATCTAAACGCTGACCATGATCAACCGGCCACTGTAACCCTAACACTTTGAGTGCAAGTTGATTACACCACACAATTGATAAGTCGTTTTGTAGCACAACAACGGCATCGGGTACGGCCTCAGCGCCGTCACGAAAACGCCGTATTAGCTCTGCCAGCTCATTACGTTTTTTACGATTGCGGTGTTGCAGCTGGTAAATACCTTCAAATACTTGCTCCCACGACCCTTCCCCTTCAGGCGGGTTAAAACTGCGTTGATCATGCAGCCAGTCACTTAAGCGATAAAGCTGATGGTAATGCCACATAAGTAGCGAAAAAGCGCCCAAAAACAACATCAAAAATGGGGAACCAATGAGCACCCCAATTAAAAGCAAAGGTATAAAATAGACAAACAGCCGTTTAGTTAACGCCTGCTTGTTAATAACTCGATACATACACGCTCTTTACCTTATAAACGCTAGCAGATGATTTGACTGTGCTAGGTTAATAGATTGTGACTTACGAAGTAAACTTATAATTTACTCGAAAAGCGATAACCAGCACCGCGAACTGTTTGTACTAAGCGGTCATGCCCAAGCGTAGCAATTGCCTTACGCAGGCGACGGATATGAACATCTACAGTTCTATCTTCAACATAAACGTTAGTACCCCATACATGATCAAGTAATTGCTCTCGGCTATATACACGCTCAGGGTGGGTCATAAAAAAGTGTAACAGTCTAAATTCCGTTGGCCCCATATCTAGCTCACTGCCACCTGAGGTCACACGATGCGAAATAGGATCTAAACGTAAGCCATGTACTTCAATCGCCTCTTCAAGTGAGGTAGGAGCAACACGACGAATAACCGCTTTAATACGCGCCATTAACTCTTTAGGTGAGAACGGTTTTGTAACGTAATCATCAGCACCGACTTCTAAACCGCGTATTTTATCTTCTTCTTCGCCGCGGGCTGTCAGCATAATGATAGGAATTTGGCGTGTGTGTTCATTTTGTTTGAATTTTTTAGCGATTTGAATTCCACTACCGCCAGGTAGCATCCAATCGAGTAACACCATATCTGGATAAGGTTCAACCATTGCAGATATTGCAGAATCATAATCTTCTGCCTCAATGGCTTGAAACCCATTTTGTTCTAAAACAAAAACCAACATTTCCCTGATAGGTGCTTCGTCATCAACGACTAATACTTTACGTGACATTCCAATTTATCTCTTAGGCTATTGAGTAGGTTTCATTATTATGACTAAGTATGACATTTTTATTAAAGTGTAACGTCTAAATTAAAATGAGTGTAAAAAAAACACAAAATAGTGACAAAAAATAGAATTTGTCATATTTTTATCATCTTGAGCAGTAATAAAAAAGCGGTTTGCAGTAAAAAGAATCAATCATTAAAGTCACTATTTATGGTATCAACATGGGATCATCAAATTACTAACTAGCATCAATTTTCACGCTTAATAATAAAAGTTAGCACCCGCTTAACAGTGTTTAGATCAGGTTTATTATGATCTTAAATGCTGGGATCAGATTTTTATCAAGCAGATCCCTTTACGGATCACTATTTTACCCACCAACAAAGCTAAACCAATGAATTTTTGTATGTTTTGCGCTCACTCTTTATAATGCGTAACACTCAAAAGTTTAAAATATGTCACTTTAAGCCTTTTACTTAGTAAAGTAATGATCCCAGATATGACAAGTTAGTAATCGAGTGATCCCTAATTAATAACTAGGTAAAATACTGATCCCTCATAGATCAAAAAAGCCAGCGCAAACGCAACTGGCTTTTTGAATGAGTGGAATAATATCGCTATTATTGGTCCATTACTTTATTTTTGGGTTTAACTCACCGCTTAAGTATTTAAGGTGCATTTCATCTAACGAAATTGGCTTAATTTTACTTGCTTGACCCGCAGTACCAAACGCTTCGTAACGAGCGATACAAATATCAGTCATTGCTTGGGTTGCAGCAGCTAAAAACTTACGTGGGTCGAAGTTAGACGGGTTCATCGCTAAATGACGACGAATCGCACCGGTAGACGCTAAACGTAAGTCAGTATCAATGTTTACCTTACGCACACCGTATTTAATACCTTCAACAATTTGCTCAACTGGCACGCCGTAAGTTTCTGGGATTTCACCACCGTATTGATTAATCACTTCTAACCACTCTTGTGGAACAGAAGACGAACCATGCATTACTAAGTGGGTATTTGGTATACGCGCGTGGATTTCTTTAATACGATCAATTGCTAAAATGTCATCGGTTGGTGGACGAGTAAATTTGTAAGCACCGTGTGATGTACCACAGGCAATAGCCAGCGCATCAACATGGGTTTTATTTACAAAGTCTGCCGCTTCTTCTGGATTTGTTAGCATTTGCTCAGTGGTAAGTTTACCCTCAGCGCCAACACCATCTTCTTCACCCGCTTCACCAGTTTCAAGTGAACCTAATACACCTAGCTCACCCTCTACAGATACGCCACACGCATGCGCCATTTCAACTGTTTTACGTGTTACATCAACGTTGTAATCGTAGCTTGAAGGTGTTTTACCATCGCTCATTAATGAGCCATCCATCATTACTGATGAAAAACCTAGCTGAATTGAACGCTGACATACACCCGGTGATGTACCGTGATCCTGATGCATAACCACTGGAATATGTGGCCATTCTTCAACTGCCGCTAAAATCATATGACGAATAAAAGGTGCACCGGCATACGCACGTGCGCCCGCAGAACCTTGCACAATAACAGGGCTGTTTGTTTTATCAGCCGCTTCCATAATTGCACGCATTTGCTCTTGGTTATTTACATTAAACGCGGGTACACCGTAACCATGCTCTGCGGCATGATCAAGAAGTTGTCGCATACTGATTAAAGCCATTGGGTATTCTCCAATTTATCGGTAGTTATTTTACTACCTAGTTTGAACGGATTTGTTAGTTTGGCGCAATCACTGCGCCATGAATTAAAAGGCAAATGGCCTAAAATTCATATTATTAACGACTAAATAAAAGTGAGAGGTATTTACTCGTTAATTGTAGCAGATGTGGGATAAGCACATCTGCTTTACGGCTAGCTAATACCCAAAGGTATTATTTAGCGCGTGATTCTAGCATTGCAACTGCAGGTAATTTTTTGCCTTCTAAAAACTCTAAGAACGCACCACCACCTGTAGAAATATACGATACTTTATCACTAATGCCGTACTTATCAATTGCCGCTAGGGTGTCACCACCACCTGCAATAGAAAATGCTTTCGAATCAGCAATCGCTTTTGCAATGGCACGTGTACCATTACCAAATTGATCAAACTCAAACACACCCACTGGGCCATTCCATACAACCGTGCCCGCATTAGCAATAATTTTTGCAAGTTGATTTGCGGTATCAGGACCAATATCAAAAATCATATCGTCGCTGGTGACTTCACTTACATCTTTAAGTGTTGCTACAGCTGACTCTGAAAACTCATTACCTACAACAACATCTGTGGGTACCGGTATTTCGCCATCGTTGGCTTTCGCTGCAGCGCATAAACGATTTGCTTCATCCATTAAATCAGCCTCATAAAGTGACTTACCTACAGGATGGCCAGCAGCTGCAATAAAGGTATTGGCAATACCGCCACCGGTAACAAGCTGATCAACAATTTTAGATAACGAATCAAGTACCGTTAACTTAGTGGATACTTTAGAGCCACCCACAATCGCCACTAACGGACGGGCTGGGTTATCAAGTGCTTTACCTAATGCGTCTAGTTCAGCCGATAATAATGGACCAGCACACGCTACATCAGCAAACAGACCCACACCATGGGTTGAAGCTTGTGCGCGATGTGCAGTACCAAAGGCATCCATTACGTAAACATCACATAATGCAGCGAGTTGCTTTGATAGGGCTTCGTCGTCTTTTTTCTCGCCTTTGTTAAAACGTACGTTTTCAAAAACAACCACTTCGCTATCTGCAACATCAACGCCGTTTAAGTAATCTTTTTCTAGGCGAACAGTTTGCTCAAGTGCATCATTTAAGTAATCAACAACGGGTGCTAATGAAAATTCGTCTTCGTATTGCCCTTCCGTAGGACGGCCTAGGTGTGACATAACCATCACTTTTGCACCTTTTTCTAGCGCAAGTTTGATAGTAGGTAGTGCAGCACGAATACGTGCGTCTGACGTCACTTTACCTGCTTTAACGGGTACATTTAAATCTTCACGAATTAATACACGCTTGCCGTTTAAATCTAAATCTGCCATTTTTATGACCGACATGAACATCTCCTTAGTTAACGATACTAAACCAATAAATACGTTTTAAATATTACTTAAATGCCATCATAGCACGAGCGGTATCAAGCATGCGATTCGCAAACCCCCACTCATTATCACACCAAACTAGTAATTTTATCAGCCGTTTATGACTAACACGTGTCTGTGTGCCATCAATAATACAAGAATGGGGATCGTGGTTAAAATCAACCGACACCAGCGGCTCTTCGGTGTAACTTAAAATACCCTCAAGCCTATCTTTAGCTTGTGCTTTAAGCGCACTATTAACCGCACTTAAATCTACATCGGTATTTACCGTGACACTTAAATCCATGGCGGTCACATTAATAGTCGGTACACGAACGGCAATGGCCTCAAAGCGGCCTTTAAATTTAGGTAAAATACGGTCGATACCACGGGCTAATTTTGTGTCTACCGGAATAATAGATTGGCTGGCGGCACGAGTTCGGCGTAAATCATGGTGATACGCATCAATCACTTGCTGATCGTTCATTGACGCATGAATAGTTGTAATAGCGCCAGACTCAATACCAAAGGCATCATCGAGTACTTTAATAACAGGAACAACGCAGTTGGTGGTACACGAACCATTAGAGACAATAGTATGCTCGTTTTTCAACTCATCGTCGTTTATGCCATACACAATAGTCGCATCTACATCGTTATCAGCAGGATGGGAAAACAACACTTTTTTAGCACCTGCGGCAATATGTAACTGTGCATGCTCACGTGAGTGATACACGCCGGTACATTCAAGTACCACGTCAACACCTAGCGTTTGCCACGGTAATTCAACTGGATTTTCTTCACAAAATAACGCAATGGTGTCATCAGCAACGCTGATAGTATCTTCACCTAGTTTAACTGGAAAAGTAAAACGACCATGAGAGGTGTCGTATTTTAATAAATGGGCAATAGCTTCAGGGTCGGCTAGTTCGTTAATTGCAACAATTTTGATCTCGTCGCTTAAGCCTGATTCGTATAGTGCACGGACAATATTTCGACCAATACGACCAAAACCATTAATTGCAAGTTTGATTGCCATGAAATATAAAATCCACTCTAGTTACGTACAGAGAAAGGCAGCGTCGCCTTTTAGATGGCGGTATTGTAATCGACCTTGCCTGTGATTATAAGAGCCAAGCATTAGAAACTTTAAATTAACGCCATAATCAACACGCAATGCGCTTTTACTTTTAACTCGGCTTTGCGATATTTGCTATTTTAGTTTTAAATCAAACACCACGTTTATTGATGCTTTAACGCTTATTCTTGCACCTAAATATCGCTGCTGCGTAAATGGGTTCTCGTTATTTCTAGCAGCCATGCTATTTCTGTGGCTAGATAAAACAATGTGCTTAACACCGCTCGCGTCGTAATCTGAGCTACTAGAATTTGCACTAATACTATAAACGTTGCCAAGTTCAGCACCAAAAGACTGAGCGAGCTTATTTCCCTTCGCTTTTGCGTTATCAATTGCTAGCTGTGTTGCCTCTGCCTCTAACTGCATGGCCTTGGAGGATAAACCATTAATTTTTTTGATATTGTCTATTTGTAAGCGTTGAGCAAAATCAATAAATTCATCGACTTTTTTAATATCTTTCAATGTGACTTTAACTGTTTTCAGAGCTAAATAATTATCGCTTAAAGCAATCCCTGATTCTGTACCAACCTTAGTGTATACCTTGCTTTTTAAACCCGATATATGAACATCGCCTTGCCCAAAATCATATTTATCTAATTCTTCAAGTAACACGCTGATCCGGCCATCAAGGTCACGCTTAGCTTCAAGTAATGTATCTTCAATGCTTTTTACTTCAAATATAATTTGAGCCATATCTGGCTCAACTAATACCTCAGCTGTGCCATGTACAGAAATATGACGATTAGTTGGCACGCTTGAATTAGCAAAAGTAATAAGAGGGAATAAGATAATAAAAATAGCGCTGATAAGTTTCATATTCGTTCCTTGAATTTTTAATTAAACACGCGTTCCCATAAGTATACAAACAAGAAGAAAAGTAAACTGCATACAATTAAGCTAAGTGCATACTTTATAGTTAGGTTTCGCTCTAACCAACCTACATTAGATCGCCTACTTTAAGTTCTTTACCGGCGCCTATTTGATGGCATTGGGCTAATAACAGCTCAGCAGTGGCTTGTGCATCGGTAAGCGCATGATGGCAATGATAGCTTGGTAAATCGTAGCGATTACGGCATTCATTTAAGGTTAAATCATCTAATTTGATATCGCTTGCGTGTTGTAGTAAGCGCTTTTTTTCTATTTGTAAGGTATCGATGATCAGCTTAGGCCGCTGGGTGATCCCTGCATTTTTTAGTGCTAACTTTAAAAAGCCCCAGTCGAGCATGGCATTATGAAATACTAAAATGCAGTCACTAAAGTGAGCGCTTAAAGACATTAAAATACTCTGTAGGCTTTGCCCTTGTGCCACCGAGTCAGTGCTAATGCCGTGAAAAACAGGGCTTTGCTCTAGGCTTTTAACCTCTTTATTAACGATATGCTGCGATTGACTGTTTTTGATACATTGATTCTCAATCAGTACCCAAGCAACCGAGACAATTTCATGTTGTTTAGGATCAAGCCCTGTTAATTCCAAATCAATCACTAAATAACGTTGCTTTAAAGCACTTTGCGCAAGCAAATGGCGACGCTTTAAGTACCGCGTAATAAGCTGCTTAACCATTATTGTTACAAACTCCCACGCGCAAATTTAAACGCCGCGCCTTGCTGCGCTTGTTTTACTAAGTAAAACGCTTCTTTAAGCTGATGACGTTCTAACGAATTGAGTTTGTCTGGGTTAATACAATTACTAGGTAACCCTTCTTCGTTTATTTGCGTGCGCAGCCGAAGCTGAGTTAAAAATCGCCAACAATCTTTTAAATTATAAATATCTTCTTTGCTTAATAGTGAATACTTTAATAAGGCGTCTAATCGCTCTTGGGTGTTAGCACGGCGAATGCCTACTTTTAATGCATAAAGTCGCGCTAGATCGTTAATGATCACCACCCCGCGCTTTTTAAGATCGATGTACTTATGGTGTTGCTCTGTTTTTTCGGTTTTAAAGTTATTGAATAAACCAATCGGCGCACTGTTAGCGTTAACATCGCTGGCCATTGCCGCATAAAAAAGATCGTTGCGAGAAATATGGGTCAACTCTTCACAAAACTGGCTATAGAGTGTGGTTGAGCCTTCAATAAAGCGCAGATCAAAAAAGATTTTACAGTTGAGCATTGCCTGGGGTGTGGGACTGGTGATCCACTTTAAAAACTTCGCCCCCCAATCACTAACACTCATTCGACACGCATCACTGCTAGCCATTATGTTACCAGGACAACGACGAATGCCGCACTCAACTAAGTTTTCACAAACAAATTCGCCCATCTGTTTAAAATATGCGTGCTGTTCATCGTTTAGACCATCAGGTAATAACAAGCCATTATCTTGATCTGAATGCAGTGTTTGCTCTTCGCGCGCTTGAGAGCCAAAACAAATAAAACTAAAACTGGTTGGCGCGGCGCCATGGTGTTGTTGAAATAAAAAAATTAGCCGCGAGGTCAACGCATCGGTTAAACCACTGAGTAACTTTCCGATCAGCGAAATATCATCAATATTATTAGAAAACCCCTTTAATAACTCCGGTATTTCATTCGCGTAACGCTTTAAATCAGCGACATTATGCGCTTTGTAAATACGACCAATTAGCTGCACAGGGTCGCTTTTTTGTTGGCGTAGTAAGTCTGTACTGGTGATCATACCTAGCGGTTTATGATTTTCATCAAGCACAGGTAAATGATGAATATTATGCTTAAGCATTAAGTGTAGCGCTGAAAATACGCGATTATTTTCAAATATAAACTTAGGCTTATTGGTCATAATACTATTGATAGCTTGCGCGGGATCCACTTCATCAGCAAGCACTCGGTTACGTAAATCCCGATCTGTAACTACTCCAACAAGATGCGAATTTTCGGTGATCATCATTGATGAAATCCCATGCTCTTGCATTTTTTTAGCACTATGACGGATGCTGGCATCGGGGGGCAGCGTAATCGCTTTGCGAGTCATGATCTCTGATATTTTACGCTCAGACCAGCTGTCGTTATTGCTTTTATAATGTGATGACAGCAATCGATTAGCATGAGCACGAACAAAGTATTGCTCGAATGCTTTATATTCTCGACGTAAGTAATCAAAATCCGTTTGGTCGAGCATATAGACAATGCCCTCTTTTTGTACTTCTAAACTGTTTTGTATTGAATCTCCCGTCAGTAACGAGGGATAACCAAAGTAATCACCTTGAGTTAAACGCGTTACCGTATCGCCTTGAGCATCCACTAAATCGTATAACCCGGAACGAATTAAAAATAATTTAGGCTGTTCACTGTTAAGCCATTGCGTTTGGTTTTCTCGGGTCAAATAAATACTATCGAGATGGTTAACAAAATAACTGCAGGCGCTGTCCTGTAACATTGAAAATGGTGCTTGCTTGTTAATAAACTGCGCGACTTCCTGTTGCTCACTACTCATAAATCATCCTCAATAAAAAAGCGACTTAACCTGAAATATGGTTATTTAATATAGCGATTATTTAATGTAGTCATTATTTAAACAAATAAAAAGCCCGACTTAAGTCGGGCTTTGATGCGTTATATCATTAGATATATGGATTAGTGAGCATGCGCTTCACTAGACCCTTTAGGATTACGAATACCTTCAACCATTTCTTGAATTTCAACTGGTGTCGGTTGAGTCATTTTCATAACACCTGCAGCTACTGCAAAGTTAATGATCATGCCTACTAAACCAATCCCTTCAGGTGAAATACCTAAGAACCAATTTTCTGGGCTATTAAGCTCTGGACTCACAAACTTGAAGTAGATGATGTATGCAGCAGTAAAGGTGATACCCGTTACCATGCCTGCAATTGCACCATGTTTATTCATTGATTTAGAGAAAATACCCATAATAATTGCAGGGAAGAAGCTCGCCGCCGCTAAGCCGAAGGCAAAGGCAACAACCGAGGCCACAAATCCTGGCGGGTTAATCCCAAAGTAAGCGGATATTACAATAGCAATCATCGCTGCCAACCTCGCTGCAAGTAATTCTTGCTTGTCGGTTATATCCGGTTTGAGTGTCCGTTTAAGTAAATCGTGCGATACTGAGGTTGAAATAACCAATAGTAAGCCCGCTGTAGTCGATAGCGCCGCGGCAATACCACCAGCAGCAACGAGTGCAATAACCCAGGCTGGTAAATCGGCTATTTCAGGATTCGCTAGTACCATAATATCGCGGTCAACGTTTACTTCGTTTGCGCTATTAGGGTCAGTGATTTTACCTGATGTGTAGAACATTTTGCCGTCACCATTTTTATCATTAAAGGTGATTAGACCCGTACGCTCCCAGTTTTTGATCCATGCAGGCGCATCTGCATACGCTGTACCGCTTCCGTCTTTACCGTTAATTGTATCAATCATATTTACACGGGCAAACGAAGCTACTGCGGGTGCTGTTGTGTAAACAATAGCAATAAACACCAGTGTCCACGCTGCTGAAATACGTGTGTCTTTTACGCGAGGTACAGTGAAAAAGCGAACAATTACGTGTGGTAAACCAGCAGTACCCACCATAAGAGCACCTGTAATTGCAAATACATCAATCATGCTCTTTGAGCCTTCAGTGTATTGGCCAAATCCAAGCTCGGTACTTAAACCATCGAGCTTATCAAGTACATACATACCTGAGCCATCACTTAGCGTGGCACCAAAGCCTGTTTGTGGAAAAAAGTGACCTGTTGCCATCATAGAGATAAAAATAGCCGGTACTAAATAAGCAAATACCAGTACACAATACTGCGCAACTTGCGTGTAAGTAATACCTTTCATGCCACCAAGTACGGCATAGAAGAAAACAATGATCATACCGATATAAACACCGGTTTCAATTTCAACTTCTAAGAAACGAGAGAACACTACACCAACACCACGCATTTGACCCGCAATGTAAGTAAAACAAATAAAGATGGCACATAAAATAGCCACTAAACGCGCTGTACGTGAGTAGTAACGGTCACCGATAAAATCTGGCACGGTAAACTTGCCGAATTTACGTAAGTAAGGCGCTAAACACATAGCCAGTAGTACATAACCACCGGTCCACCCCATTAAGTAAACACTTCCGTCGTAACCCGCAAACGAGATAATACCCGCCATTGAAATGAACGACGCAGCACTCATCCAATCCGCAGCAGTTGCCATACCATTGGCTAGTGGAGGTACACCGCCACCAGCAACGTAGAATTCATTTGTTGACCCAGCACGAGCCCAAATTGCAATACCGATATAAAGCGCAAAGCTTAAACCGACAATTATAAATGTGAGTATTTGAACATCCATTGACTAGCTCCTATTCGTCTACGCCATATTTTTTATCTAACGTATTCATTTTGAAAACGTACACAAAAATCAAAGCCACAAAGGTATAAATCGCGCCTTGCTGGGCGAACCAGAAGCCAAGTTTAAACCCAAAAAAACGTACTTCATTAAGTACATCAACCAGTAATATGCCAAAGCCAAAAGAGACCACAAACCATACTGCTAATAATTTAAACAGTAATGAAATGTTTTCTGCCCAATAAGCTTTTGCTTGTTCTTCATTTTTAAAAGCCATTTTTATTTTCCCCTTTAAACATCACGATTGTGATGGGTGGTTTTTTATATTCGTTAACCAATTTAGCAATGCAATTCAAATATTGAATTGCGACAATAGTCGTAACAACATATTAACGTTTTCGTAAACTGCGCATGATCAATTAATAAACAACTCATGAACCACTTAAATTTCAGTAGCTTAATAGATTTTTATTGCTCAAGTTTTTAGCCAAATTAAAACAAACCGTGGGAATAAGACATTAGTCTAACTAAATAGACAAAAACAAATTAACCCTTAAATATCATAGCTTTATTTTATTTATAGATAACATAAACAAAATGTATACCCCCTACTTTATTTGCAGCTAGGTATTGTTAATAAGCAAACTCCAACTGGCGCTCGCATCTTGAAATAGTTTGGGTATAGTTATGACAAATTATAAAAACACTCTACGAGGTTAAATAAACATGACAGCTGTACTACTCATTGTTGCCTTTGGCTACATAGGCGTGCTGTTTTGGCTGGCAAATTGGGGTGATAAGACCACCCCACTTGCCAAGCGTATTAGTCATCACCCATTTGTGTATTCATTTGCATTGGGAATTTATTGTACTTCGTGGACTTACTATGGCTCGGTAGGTACCGCTGCTACTAGTAGTTGGAGCTTTTTGCCTATTTTATTAGGACCCGCCTTACTGTTTTTTTTCGGCCAAGGCTTTTTACGTAAACTGGTATTGGTGAGTAAAAAACAAAATATCACCACTATTGCCGACTTTATTTCAGCGCGTTACGGCAAACGCCAAACCACTGCAATTATGGTGACCATTATTGCCTTATTGGCCACTATTCCTTACATTGCATTGCAATTAAAAGCGCTTAGTTCTAGCTTTTTACTTTTGCAAAGTAGTAATCAAATATCTGGGGATATTTTGGCGTTATCAGCCACTTTAATGATGGCACTATTTGCTATATTTTTTGGCACGCGCAAAGTTGATGTAACCGAGTACCGCTCAGGCTTAATGCTTGCTGTGGCGTTTGAGTCGCTAATAAAGCTGTTTGCTCTGGCTGCTGTAGCAGGGCTTGCAATATATAGCTTATTTAATTTACCCGCAGAAAGTTCTGGCCAAGTCGCCGAGTCAATTTGGCTGCATTGGGCGCAGTTTGACTTTTTTAGCTTTAACTTTGTAGGTCAGTCGCTGATGGCGGCGGCCGCTATTATTTGTTTGCCACGGCAATTTCATGTCACCGTGGTTGATAACCAAGATAAGCGCCATTTATTTACTGCTCGCTGGGCTTTTCCATTGTACTTGTTATTGACCGCTGCAATGATTTTACCTATAGCCACCGCTGCTATTCATCCAGAAATTGGTCGTAGTTTATCACCTGACAGCTTTGTACTGGCACTGCCTATGCTGCACGATAACGCTTTTTTAACCACCTTTGTGTTTATAGGTGGGCTTTCTGCTGCCACAGCCATGATTGTTGTTGCAACGCTTACGCTAAGCACCATGATCTCCAACGACGTGGTGCTACCCTTAATGTTGCGTCGTAAATTTAAACGTAATTTAATCACCAGCAGCTATAAATCCCGCATTTTATTGGTGCGCCGCTTTACCATTGCTGGGGTGCTTATTTTAGCCTACTTCTATCAGCAATGGTTTGGTAGTGGCAGTGCGCTGGCCAGTATGGGGTTAGTGGCTTTCTCATTGGTGTCGCAATTATTGCCTGCTATTGTGGGTGGGTTATATTGGCGAAAAGGCCATGCTTATGGTGTTTATGCCGGGCTACTTGCAGGGGTCATTTGTTGGGTACTGTTTTTAATGCTGCCTATTTTAGAAGCCCCTAACCCACTAGACAGTGAGCTACAGCAAACGCTTATAACTAGAGGCACCTTAATCGCGTTGTTTGCTAATATTGGCTGTTACATTAGCTTTTCCTTGGGAGCTGAAGAGCGCTTAATTGATAAAATTCAAGCGGCGGCATTTGTTAATCCCAAAGATCAGGCCATTTTATCTCGTCGCTTAAATAAAAACGTAAAAGCCACGGTATACGACTTTAAAATTTTACTGCAAACCTTCTTAGGCATTCAGCGTAGCCAACAAATTTTATCGCATTACGCACTCCATCATGATTTAAACGACAACAATGCACACCCTCGCGCTGACTTTATTGCCTACTGCGAACGCGCACTGACTGGAGTATTAGGTGCTTCCTCTGCGCAAGCACTTATTCATACAGTATCATCTGGGAAACGAATGGCGTTTGAAGAAGTGGTAAACTTTTTTGATGAAACCACACAAGCACTGCAGTTTAATCAGAACTTACTATTTACCTCACTAGAAAACTTAAGCCACGGACTCTCTGTGGTAGATAAAGATCTCAACCTCGTTGCTTGGAATAAACGCTACAGCGAGATGTTTAACTACCCTGAGGGTTTTTTACAAGTTGGCCAGCCCATTGAAGAAATAATACGGTATAACGCAGAGCGCGGTGAATGCGGCCCGGGTGAAATCGAGCGCCATGTTGATAAGCGGGTTCAGCATTTAAAAAATGGCAGCTCACATCACTTTATTCGTCATCGTCGAAATGGCCAAGTTTACGAAATGATAGGCAACCCACTACCTGATGGGGGGTTTGTAACGAGTTTTTCTGATATTACTAATCATATTAGTACGCAAAATGCGCTCGAAGAAATTAATATGGACTTAGAAAACCGCATTGAAGCGCGCACCCAAGAAGTGCAAACCATTAATAGTAGCCTGCAAGCACAAATCGATAGTCGCGTACAAACAGAGCAAGCACTTACTTTAGCTAAACGTGAAGCTGAGCAAGCGAATGATAGTAAAACTCGCTTTTTAGCACTGGCCAGCCATGATATATTACAACCGCTCAATGCAGCACGATTATATCTCGCCGCCATTGATGAAACTCAATTAGATAGCACCAATAAAAATAACTTTAATAAGCTAGGTGATAGCCTCGATTCCACCGTGCATTTAATGTCGGCTTTATTAGAAATTGCCAAGCTAGAGCAAGGGGCAATGACCCCAAATCCTCGTCACTTTTACATTGATGATATTTTAGATCCCCTTAAAAGCGAATATGCGATTTTATCGAGCGATAAAGGACTCTCATTTAAAGTACGTTCAAATAAGCAAATAGTACACAGCGACATTACTTACTTACGCCGAATACTACAAAACTTACTGTCAAATGCGATTAAATACACGGAAAATGGCCGTGTATTAATTGCCTGTAGAAACAGAAAGCACAGTTTACGGATTGAAGTATGGGATACCGGTCCTGGTATTAGCGACATTGAACAAGCAAAAATATTTAACGACTTTTACCGAATTGAAGCTAGCGATAATAAAGGCGTTGGCTTAGGTTTAGGGGTGGTTAAACGTATGGCTGATTTATTGAGCCTGCAGATTGATGTGGTTTCATTACCTAATAAAGGCAGCCGATTTAGCATTGAAGTGCCTTATGGTGATGAGCAATTAGTACAGCAAAAACAATCCAGTCAAAATATAGTCGACAACCGCGCCGCGATAAATATTATTGCCGTTGACGACGACCCTGAAAACCTTGCAGCCATGGCTAGCCTATTGAAGCGCTGGCAGGCAAATTACACCCTATTCGATAAAGTAGACGCGGTGCTAACTTATGCAAAAGAACAGAGAGCACCTGATGTTATTTTAATGGACTATCAGTTAGGTAATGATTGGGATGGGATTACTGTAATTAAAGCACTACGCGAGATTTGGCAAAGCGATATTCCGGCTATTTTAATTACCGCTGTGCGTGACACCGAGCTAAAACAAACCACCAAAGCCGAAAATATTCATTACCTGAGTAAGCCAGTAAAACCAGGCAAACTTAAAGCACTGCTGAATCACAGTACTTGACGATTAATAAGAGTTTAAGCCCAGTAAGTACTGGGCTTAAACTTAACTATGACTGCGCTTTCTGAGTTTTTGAAACAACCAACTAAGTCCTACCAGCGACAACCCTAAACCAATGAAGGACAATGCTTTTAGAAGTCCCGTTAAGTTTGCCATATCAATTAAAAATACCTTAACAATTACAGCGCCAAGAATACCTAAACCAACATTTTGCAGTAACCGTTGCTGTTTTAAATGCCCGGCTATCACTACCAGCGCGCCGAGTAATAACCAAATAACCGAATAGCTATATAGCTCGGCGTCACTGGTTGCTTTATCAAGATAAATGAAGCCACCTTGCCAATATTGACGGATCAAGGTATTGATAGCTAACAGGGCTAATAAACCAGACACACCGAGTGTAATTTGACTCAATTTAGCATTTAACGATTTAACTAAACTCGCTAACCATAACGCCAGCAGGCTCGGGACCAACCAAATTAAAAGCACCCAGTTAAAGATTGGCGTTTGACCAACATAAAGACGCATTAATAACGGATTATTATCCAACGTTGTATTGATTAACAACAGGCCAGCTAACGCTGATAAAATCAAACCTGCAGTGCGGTATAACTTACCCAGCTGCCCTACACTTTGCGCGCGATATAAATAAACGCTGCCTAAAGCAAGCAAGTTACAACTGAGCAAAACTTGCTCATAAAAACTTAAAGAAAAAAGTTGTGGGTAATGGCCCACCAGTTGATAACTCGTTTCGGTTGTCACAAATAACGCTAAACAATGCAGTGCAGCCCCTTCAAGCCATACTTTTAATTGTGAAGTATTAAAACATTTAGCTGCTGCAAAAAATAACCCAATACACAGTGGGTAAACAACTAAACTCCAATGCAAACCAAATATGCTTAGCTCATCATAACTAGGCGTCCAAGGTGATAAAGTTAGGCGTAAAAGTAATGCTGCCACAAGTGCTTTTATTGGCCAGTGTGGCATAGCTACATTGTATTTTTTTATCAGTAAGCTCAGCAGTAAGACTTGAACAGCCAGAGCAATGGTAAGGCCGCTATCACTCAGTAACATTGTAATTGCTAAGGTAATATTGGCGTTTGCCCCCACCCAATAACTAAAGCGCTGCCATAAGGCTGTATTATTTTGCGTAAATTTAATTAACACTGCACTCATTAAACATAGCAACACCGCCCAAAGTGGGTAAGCGGTTGCTAAAGCCGTGTTTGGGATCATCGCATACAAAGTGCCAACTAATGCAAACATGCTTAATGAAGCAAGCAAATGAAAGGCTAATCGTTTTGGGTATTTATTACCAAAATAGAGTCCATAGCCACTTAGCCCCAGAGCAAGTAATAAGCCTAATCCGTATTCATTTTTAAAAATAAATAACGCATCATCAAAGGCATAAGTTTGTTTAGCACTGACCACTAATAACAGCGCAACCAATAAAGAGACCCCTTGCCATGCATCCCAACGGCTATTTTTTAGCACTAAAAACAGGAGTAAAGCGATGCTTAATAAAGCCACGATTTGCCATTGTAAATTAAACAGACTAAACAGCATGGCAATCATTAAAGGAGCAATAAAGGCCAGTAATAAACCATGATCTGGAAATAAGTTAACTAACCGTTTAAAGCTGTGTGGGCGCACTTCAAGGGTATTAAAACCCAAGCCTAAGCGTACAATAGCGATTAACCCTAAAATACTTAACAACGCAAAAGCGCCTATTAACCACACTGTGTCGTAGGTAAATAAAGTGAGTCCAACCAAATACCAGCCAATATGCCCTACCCATAGTAAATACCACAGCCAAATACGCTTTACTTTATGTGCCACTATTGCCGCAGCAACACTCACAAGGGCAACATAAATAAGTAAAGAAAATAACTGCCCACTGCCCGTATTTACCCAAATAGGAACACTGTATGCGCCTATAATGCCTATTACAGCAAGTAAAGGACCTAACTTTATTGCCATTGCACTGGCGCAAAGAGCAATGACTGCTAAGCCAATAAATGCCCACTCAGCACTTAGCATGCTAAAGCTGTTATAAGCCAAAAACATTAAGGCAAAACAAGTTATAAAGCCGCCACTTGCAAGGGCTGCAGGAATATAATTATTAAAGCCCTCAAAAACGATGCGTTTATAATGTAAATAATACGCTGCTGCGATTAAGCCAATACCAAATAATCCACCAGCGCTGAGCCTCATTGCTGGTGAAAGTAACCCCGCCTCTAAACTGTATTTTGCTAAAAACACACCACCTAATGCCAAAGCAATAGCACCAATCCAGGTCATCCAATTTTGCTCAAAGCCTGCACGCAACTGCTTAAATAGCAGCTCAATACTCGATGGTTTTTTAGTTATCGTTTTACGAGTTGATATAGACTTAATGCTCGTTGGTTTATAAACATCAGCTGGAATATCTGAGCGGTTTAGAGGTATTGCGTTATCTACTTGAGGGTCAGCGGAGGATTTTTCATTTTTTGCTACATTTTGATTTGACTCAAACTGTAATAGTTTTAGTTTTAATGCTGCAACCTCTTGTTTAAGGGCATTCAATTGCACTAAGGCCACTAACCCACAAATAGCTCCTACAACAATTGCAATAGATATAATAATTGCTAATCCGATTAACTCATCCATACAGTCCCTTTTTTATCTCGCAACAGAAGTCCCCAAAAATAGCACAAGCGAAATCTATTTTATAAAATTACTATGTTTAAGCAACCTCAAGGCGATCACGGCCTGCTTTTTTAGCTCGGTATAATGCCTGATCTGCACGTTTCATTACATTTTCAAAGCTCTGATCGCTGCTACGGTGCGCAATACCGATACTAACCGTTAAAGAACGCTGATTTTGTACTGTAATAGTGCGAGCAGTTTCTAGAATAGTCTGCGCAAAGTTAAGCACTTCATCAAGCTCATAACTAGGTAGGTAAGCGGCGAACTCCTCACCGCCTATGCGAGCAAAAATATTTTCATTTTTAAAGAGGTAGTTCACTTTATCTGCGAACTGTTTAAGCACCTGATCGCCCACATCATGGCCAAAATCGTCATTAATACGTTTGAAATGATCAAGATCTATGATTAAAACAGTATAAGGATTATTAACAACCTCCTTCACATGCTGATAAAAACAGCGTCGGTTATACACTTTAGTTAAATCATCTATGATAAATTCTTGCGCCAACCGAGTGTGCATTCGCTGCATAAAGTGCATGGTTTTAAATAAACCATAAACGGTAATTAACATACCCAATGTGCGGCATAAATCCTCTACGTAATTGCTTATCCAAAGAGGCTGATGTATTACTTCATCAAGCACATCGGCAGTAGATGCTACAATCCATAACATTAAACCGATACTGACATACACGTAGGCTTTTTTAGCTAATTGTGAACATTGCACCATAAAGAAAATTGTAAAAATAACCACTAAGTTAATAAAGTCAGTGGTAAAGCCGTAGAGATTTTGCTTGAAATCCAATAAAGGAAAGCGCATTAACGAAAAAATTGAAAAGCCAATAATAAACGCCAGCATAGCTAAAATTAACAGCTTGTTTAATCTGGTAATTTTTACAAAGCGGCTGAGCTTGAGGCTCACTTTTTCCGGATTCATCATGGGCTGTGTTTAAATTTATTATTGTTAATAAAAACTATACCATAAACTTAAACTGCTTTATTTATATTTGCGTACTAATTATCCAGCCAATAGCAATTAAAATAGTTAATCCTATCATGGTCTTAGTTTTGTGCTTGCTGATAATACGCTCAGCTTGATTGCCCGCATAATACACCACGATTGCCAAACCAAAATAACGTATAGAGCGAGCAATAGCGCTTGCTAATAAAAACAGCGCCAGCGAATACTTAGTTGCGCCAGCGGCCAGCATCGCAATTTGAAACGGAATAGGAACGATACCTAGGCTTAACACAAACCAAAACCCTTGTGCCTGCATTTTTTGTTTTACGTTTTCAAACTGCTCAGGGCTTGAGAATGTATTGATAACCCAATCGCCAATAATATCAAATAAGTAATAGCCTAAAGCATAACCAAATAGCGCACCTACAATACAGCCTAGTGTTGCCATAAGGGCAATTTGCCAAAGCTTTTCCCGCCTTGCTTGCATAAGTGGTACCAGCACTGCCTCAAGTGGAATGGGAACTATGGTGGATTCTAAAAATGAGGCGATAGTAATCCCACCCAGCATATTTTTAGACTCAATAAACTGACGTGTTTTTTGCTTGAGCTTTTTTTGTATAGCCATAAACATCCTGTTAGCAATTAGGTAAGTGACTAAATCATCTCATAATAAGGTTAATCCAACCTGAAGAAATACAGTCAACATAGTAATCATTATAAGACTGCTTTATTATCTTTATATACCATTATACTTTTAAAATTTTCACAATATGCAAACTGCTCGCTACATTCCTTTTAGAAAACACGACATCATTACAATGTGCGCCAAAGAGCTTAATAAAGACCAACAAACTTCTTTTAAGCAGCTTTGTGAACTTTTAGCCAGCTTAATTCACTTTCAGTACCATGGCACACTTGAGTCATTAAAAAATAATTACGCGCCTTTTGATCCAAATAGCGATACTCGTTTGATAAACAGCGTGACTGATGAACAAAAAGCGCAGTGCCAACGTGATTTTGCTAAAGATTTTGCCAAAGTTCTAAACGCGGCTAATTTTGAAGTGATCACCCATCAAGACCTACAAGATGCACTAAACGAAGAATCACTATTTAAAGTGCGCCTTGAGGTAGAGTTTGAGGATTTTGAAGAAGTGGTTTTTTATCGCCGTGGCGAGTCGCAACTCACCGAAACCATAACCAGTTTTTGGGGGTTACGTAAAAAGCCACTGCATTTTACCAACTACGATCGCGTAGCAGTATTTATCCGCTTTAAAGATAAAGCCTATTTTGAATCAAAAAATAAACTACCTATGGGGTTTGAGCCCAGCTCAACCATAGTAAAACTATTTCAAAATGTGCCAAAAGCTGACTTAGAAATGCTATTCCCTAATAGCGAAGTACGCATGCGCCCTATTGATAAAGTGATTATTGGCTCGTCAGCACTTATTGGCGGTGCGGTGGTGTTAGTTACCAAACTGGGCGCCTCATTACTTTTACTGTTTGCTTTGTTTACATTTTGGGGAGGGTTTAGTGATAAAGCCGTTACCATGACTCAGCAGCACTTTATTACGTTAGCCATTGGTATTGGCGTATTTGGCAGTTTTGTATTTAAAGAGTGGAGTAAATTTAAAAACCGTAAAATTAAATTTATGAAAGCGCTGAGCGATAATCTGTACTTTAAAAACCTAGATAACAACGCCGGTGTTTTTCATACCCTTATAGACGCCGCCGAAGAAGAAGACATAAAAGAAGCTCTGCTTGCCTATACATTTTTACTAAAATCAGAAAGTGGCTTAAGCGCACAAATGCTTGATGAGCAAATAGAGACGTGGTTTAAAACAAAGTATAAATGCGAGCTAGATTTTGAAATTAGCGATGCGCTTGAAAAGCTTAAACGCATGCATTTAGTAACTTGCACAAACACCCTATATAACGCGATAAATCTAGAGCACGCAAAAGCCATATTAGATGAGCGCTGGGATAACCTATTTCAATATAACTAAGCAACTCCTTACTTAACAAAAAAGCAGCTGACACTTCAGCTGCTTTTTACGTTATTACCTAATTTAGGCTGTTTGCTGCTTTTTAAATTTTGCATGCACTAATTTATAAAGTGCTGGTAAAATTAACAATGTGAGCAAAGTGGATGACATAATTCCACCTACCACCACGGTTGCCAAAGGCCGTTGTATTTCAGCGCCGGTACCGGTATTTAGCGCCATAGGAATAAACCCTAAACTAGCCACAAGCGCGGTCATTAGCACTGGGCGTAATCGCTGTAATGCCCCGCTATGTATTGCATGGTATAAGCTTAATCCCTCATTTCGTAACTGCTTAATAAACGACAGCATCACCACACCGTTTAATACCGCAACCCCACTTAGAGCAATAAATCCCACACCCGCTGAAATAGAAAGCGGCATATCTCGTAGCAATAATGCTAATACACCACCGGTTAGTGCCAGTGGTACGCCACTGAATATAATCAGTGAATCACGCAGCGAGCCAAAGGCACTATAAAGTAAGCCAAAAATAAGCAATAAAATCACAGGCACTACCAACGATAAACGCTTACTCGCCGATTGTAATTGCTCAAACGTACCGCCGTATTCAAGCCAATAACCACTGGGTAGGTTAAGTTGTGCGTTCATAGTCGCTTGGGCATCGCTTACAAAGCTGGCTAAATCGCGTCCTGTTACATTAGCTGTTATTACCACATTGCGCTTGCCGCTTTCGCGATTTATTTGATTAGGGCCTTTTTCAATACTGATTGTAGCCACTTCTCCAAGCGGTACAAATGCAAGCTCGGGGTTACTACTTTTAGGTAACGCAATAGGTAAACGCGCAAGCGCAGAGACATCATCAGACCAACGCTTATCTAAGCGTACTAATAACGAAAAGCGCTTATCACCCTCATAAATTAGCCCTGTTTGCACCCCACCAACAGCAGCGGCAAGGGTTTGTTGAATGTCGTTTACGGTTAACCCTAATAGCGCCATATGGTCTCGCATTGGGGTAACAGAAAGTGTGGGCAAGCCCTCCATTTGCTCTAAACGAACATCAGTAGCACCGGTAATATTTCGCATTAAACCAGTGGCTTTTTCGCCAAACTGTTTAAGTATGGCTAAATCGTCACCGTAAATACGCAGCGCTACATCGGCACGCACACCGGCAATTAACTCGTTAAAGCGCATTTCTATAGGCTGGGTAAATTCATAGTTATTACCCGGTACCTCATTCACACGATGACGAATTTGCTGCACTAACGCGTCTTTACTTAGTGACGGATCAGGCCATTGCTCACGCGGCTTTAACATTAAAAAAGTGTCGGCAACGTTAGGTGGCATAGGATCGCTGGCGACATCTGCTGTGCCAATCTTTGAAAATACGTTCGCAATTTCAGGCTGCTCTAATAAAGCCTGCTCCAACTGCTTTTGCATTTGCACCGATTGTTCAATACCGGTGCCAGTAATACGCAACGCATGCATTGCAATGTCACCTTCATCTAGCTGCGGTAAGAATTCGGCGCCCATATTTTTAACTTTAAAGCCAAGCACTAACACCAAAACAGTGGCAATACTCACCATCAGCCACGGTAATTTAAGCGATAAGTTAAGCAGTGGCTTGTAGATTTTTTTAACGCCACGCATTACTGCGTTTTCGCTTTCATCTACTTTACCACGCACAAATACGGCAATAGCCGCTGGCACAAAGGTGACAGCAAAAATAAGTGCACCTATTAACGCGGCAACCACGGTAAACGCCATAGGCTGAAACATTTTGCCCTCAACACCACTGAGCGCAAATAGCGGTAAATACACCAACATAATAATTAAAATACCAAATACTGCGGGGCTAAACACTTCTTTGGTGGCTGAAGTTACAACCTCTAAACGCTCACTGAGCGTAAGTAAGCGGCCATGTTTATGTTGAGCCATCCCTAATTGACGAAGGCAGTTTTCAACCACAATCACCGCGCCATCAACAATTAATCCAAAATCGATTGCACCTAAGCTCATTAAGTTACCCGAGACTCGATTGCCCACCATGCCTGTAATAGCAAATAGCATACTGAGCGGAATAACCATGGCGGTAATAAGCGCACCAGTGATATTCCCAAGCAATAACAACAGAATGACGATGACCAATACCGCCCCTTCAAACAGGTTTTTTTGTACTGTGGCGATGGTTTTATCAACCAGATTGGTGCGGTCATAAACAGGCTCAATAATAACCCCTGCAGGTAAACTTTTTTGTACTTGTATAAGCTTATCAGCCATGGCTTTGGCAACCACACGGCTATTTTCACCAATTAGCATCATCGCCGTGCCTAATACGGTTTCCTCGCCATTATAAGTAGCCGCGCCAGTTCTGAGTTCTTTTCCTAAGTATACATTTGCCACGTCTTTAATTCGTACAGGAGCATCATCACGCTTGGCGATAACGGTGTTTGCTATATCTGCTAACGTTTTTAGTTGCCCAGGGGAGCGCACTAAATATTGGCCGTCAAAGCGCTCTATATAACCGGCTCCGCGATTGCTGTTATTAAGCTCAAGTGCACTAATAACATCCTTGATTGTTAGCTTATAAGCGATGAGCTTTTCTGGTATGGGCGCAACTTGGTACTGGCGCTCAAAGCCACCTTGGCTATTTATTTCGGTTACGCCTTTTACTTTTAAAAGCTGCGGACGAATAACCCAGTCTTGTAAAGTACGTAAATCTTCGGCGCTGTAAGGCATACCATCACTTTTTAACGCATCGGGTTTTGCATGCACGCTATAGGTAAATATTTCACCTAACCCACTGGCAATAGGTCCAAGATTTGGCTCAACATTATTAGGTAAATCTGCGCGAATACTTTGAATACGCTCTCCAATTTGTTGACGCGCCCAATAAATATCGGTGCCTTCATCAAAAATGATGGTTACTTGAGAAAGCCCATAGCGAGAAAGTGAACGGGTATAGTCAAGCTTAGGAATACCTGCCATCGCCGTTTCGACTAAGTAAGTGATGCGCTGCTCTACTTCAAGCGGCGTAAAACCAGGCGCTTTAGAATTAATTTGCACTTGTACATTGGTAATATCGGGTACAGCATCTACCGCTAAGTTTTGGATGTTATACACACCAAACCCAGCAAATAAAAATGTCAGTGCCAGTACCATCATCCGGCGTTTAACCGCAAAAGAAACAATCCAGTTAATCATGATACCTCCTAGTGAGCGTGACTTGCGCCGCTTTTTAAAATATCAGCTTTGATCACATAGCTATTGGTTGTGACGTACTCGCTACCAGGGCTTAAACCCGCGATGACTTCAACCCACCCGCTACTTTTTGCGCCTAAAGTAACAGGGCGTACTTCAAACACACTATTTTTACGCACAAACACACTCGCCATACCATTAAACTCTTGAATAGCCTCAGGCTTTACACGCACGTTAGCATTAACCTTATCGATACTGACATCACTATTAACATGCATACCTGGACGCCAATGACCATCTGGGTTATTAAGCTCAATACGAGCACGTGCAATATGCCCGCCAGTCATCATCGGTGCTATAAAAAACACCTTACCTTGGGCATTTAAATGATGATGTAAATCGTACACGACAGCGCTTTGACCAATGGCTAGGTTTTCAATATTTTCAGGAAAGGCTGAGAGCTCAACCCATACTTTATCAAGGTTCACGACTTGCATTAGCGCACGAGCACTTGCCAGTTCGCCACGCTTTAAATATTGTTCGGTTACCACACCGCTAATAGGGCTTTTAATACTGTAGTTTTGCAAAGTTTCGCGATTGGTGACGCTGGCCAGTACATCGCCTTTTTGAACGGTTTGACCAATACTGACAAAAATATCGCTGATCAATCCGGTATATGGCGCCATAATTTCTACTGTGCCATGCTGTGTCGGTGTAATAACACCGAACAGCGTGTCGGAAATATCAACCTCGCCGCTTTGTGCTATCTCCGTTTTAATGCCCGCGCCTTTAATTGCTCGCTCGCTAAGCACAGTTTGGCCTTCGTGCTGAGAGTACTCAAAGCTGACGCATTCACCTTTATAATTAGCAGTAATCAAAAGCTCAAACGAATGTGGCTCATTTATAGGTTGCGTGCTAACAAGGTAGCCATTCTCACGGGTAAATTGTATTTTTTGTGGCGCTTCTACTAAGCGTTTTAAGTTCATTTCTATACTTAAATCGTTTATATCTACCGGCTGTTTTTGCTCATAACCATATACGCGCAGCTCAACTTTACCTGCCAATTCTTGCAGCTTTAACTCAAGAGTGAGCTTTTCGTTGGTTAATAAAAAGCCGCCGTGTGGACCTTGTTTTTGGGTTTGCTCTGTTTGGTCATGTTCTGCTGAGGCAAATACATGTGTGCTTGTTAAGCTAGCTACAAACGAGAGAAATACTAATAATGCGATAAAAGTGTTGTTCATGATTGAAAAGTCTCAGTTAAAGATTGGCCAGTTAAACGCTCAAGTGCGAGATGGGTCTGATATAACGCTGCATATGTGTTAATCAACGCGCGTTTAGAGTCAAAAAGGGCTTGTTGAGCATCGAGTAATTGCAACACCGAAATTTGTCCGCGTTGATAGCTTTTTAAGCTTTGCTCAATGAGTGTTTGGGCTTGGGGAATAACTTGCCCAGATAACAACTGTGCCTGTAATGTCTTACCTTGGTAATAGGCATACAAAGTACGAACTTGCTGACGTAATTGAACCCGTAACTGTCCTTGCTGCTCACGTAACAATGCTAACTGACTGTTAGCTGCTTCAATATTACCGCTATTTGAGTTACTCAATTGCAATGGCATTGAAAACGAAAACAGCAACGAACTGGTATTGTTTTGCTGGTTGTAGCTCACGCCTGCACCTATATTAATATCGCTTTGCCCATTAGCTTTTTGCAGCGTTAAGTTGGCCGCTTGCTGTAAGTATTGCTGCTGTAACATAGCAAAATCAGGCGCTTGGTTAACCGCATCAAGTAACCCTTGCTCAGAGCTAAGCGGCATTAATGTATTAATATTTCCCGCTAAATTCGTGTAATCATGTTGCTCACTCCACAGCTCATTGAGCGATAAACGTGCTCGCTCAAATTCACTATTTAGCCTAGCTTTATCAAGCTCAACTTGGCTAAGCGCATAACGCATGCGGGTTACATCCGCTTGCGATACAGCGCCGGCATCAGCTCGCTGCTTTATTGCTTTAAGTGCTTGGCTTACAACCTGATGTCGTTCGCTATTGAGAGAAAGTAAGGTTTGAAATTTAAGCGCCTCGTAATACCGCTCACCAGTGGTTGCCAATAAGGCTAAACGAGTATTTTGATATTGTATTGCTTGGGCTTTAATGTTTGCCGTAGCGTAACTTATACGGCTTTGGCGTTTATCTCCAAGCTCTATAAGCTGGCTAAATGCCAAGGTTATTTCAGCGTCTTGCACACCACGTGCATCGTTTGTCCCCAGCAGATTTTCAGCTTCTATATTTAAGATAGGGTTAGGCGAAAGTGCAGCTTGAGATTTAAGCGCGCTGAGTATTTTTTGATGATAAGGGTAGCGTTTTAATAGCGGATTTTGTTGCTCGGTATTTATCAACGCTTGTTTTAGGGTTAACGTTTTAACATTTGCAAACGCACTAAAAGCAGGCAGCGCGCACAGCATCGCCACCAGCATAATTGGTTTTTTATTCATATAGCTTGTCCGTTTTTAATCAACAGAGTTCACTTGCAAACCATTTACAACCAACGCAAAAAATAGCGACAGTGTAAAATGCTCAGCAATCTAAAAATGCCTATAACAGCCCATTAAACGCTTACGCGTAGGCAGCTAAAAGCACAACAATCAATTGAAATTAAATTAAAAACTAGCTAAATAAATTCGGTGGCGGTACGTCTGGTGGGTAATGTAAGCCGTGATAGCATGTCGCTAAAGTTGGTTTACTTTTCTCGGGAGTTATTGAGTGATTTGAGCTGTGGCTATAGCCACTGTGGCAATGCTGGTGGGCATGTATTTCTGCTGTTGGGGCGCTGTCGTTATCATCAGCAGTTTCACTACTTTGCGAAAATGAGCTATTTATGTGGTCAACGTCTTCTTGTAAATGGTACGCGGCGCCATCACAGCTTATAAAGCTATGCACAAGCACAAGTAACATTACAATTAAAAAACGATTTGAACGCACAGTTAAACGAATTCCCTATTGAAATACACAATTAGTTAAGCCCATTACTTATCTAATTCAGCACTGTACCTGAAAATACCTAAAAAGTAATGCAGCAAAATAAAATTTTATTTCATTCAATCTTATTTTGCTGTAAAAAGCCGCTAACTAATGTTAGCGGTCAATATTAACCGTTATTAAGCAACCGCTTGCTCTAAAATTTCACGGCTTTCTTTTAACGTAATAGCTTGGTTTTCACCAAGGGCAACCATGCCATGCGCTTCAAGCTTGCCAATAATATTATCAATAGCAGCCGCTTTGTCATCACCATGCTCAGTAAGCTCAGTTGCTACGTCAAGGCTGTGGTAAAACGCTTCAATCGCTTGAATTGTTTGCTCTGCTAAATCGTCTGTTTGTGCAAGACCAAATACGTTTTTACCCATTTGTTCTAGTTTTGCTTTTTTAACTGCAAATTGATTTCGCAGTAAAGAAGGCTGAACAATAGCCAGTGAACGGGCATGATCAACACCATAAGCGGCTGTTAATTCATGACCAATCATGTGGGTTGCCCAATCTTGCGATACGCCAGAACCAATTAAGCCATTAAGTGCTTGGTTAGCTGCCCACATAAGATTTGCACGCCATGCATCGTCTTGGCTTTCAAAGTTATCACCCAATGTTTTAAGCGATTTTAACAGTGCCTCTGCGTAGCCTTCTTGAACAAGTGCACCTTCTGGGAATGTTAGGTACTGCTCACACGTATGTACCCATGCATCCACTAAACCATTTACAAGCTGGCGCTGCGGTAATGTTTTCATTACATCAGGGTCCATAATGGCAAATTTTGGTAATACTTCTGGAGATGCAAACGGTAGTTTTTGCTTCGTTGCTTCTTTGCTTACCACCGAGTTTTGGTTAGATTCAGAACCTGTAGCTGGTAGCGTTAATACGGCACCAATTGGTAATGCACTGGTAATTGTATGCTTACCAGTAGGAATATCCCAACCTTCGCCATCATATACAGCTGATGCTGCAATGTATTTAACGCCGTCAATTACAGAGCCGCCGCCTACACCTAAAACGAAGTCGATACCTTGTTCTTTACAAATTTTTACTGCTTGGTCTAGCACTTCAATTGTTGGGTTGGCACCTACGCCCGAAAACTCTACCCAATCAAAACCTTCAAGTGCTGCTGCAACTTGGTCGTACACGCCGTTCTTTTTAATAGAACCGCCACCGTAAACAACTAATACCTTTTGATCTTTTGCGATCAAATCAGTAAGTGCGGCAATTTGTTGCTGACCAAATTGAATTAAAGTGGGATTTACGTAGCTAAATTTCATTATTTTGCTCCTAAAGGGACGGTTAATTACTAAGCACCTTATCAATTCTTAAATAAATAAAGTGTTGATGGATGCATAATAGTGGCATAGCACATATATAAAAAGCCTAATATCTACCAAAAGCTTGCCTAAAACTATTAGTGTTGTTATTTTACGCCAAATACCGTTAATTTAAGCCGCTCTTATGACAACCATCGCTACTTTGTTACAACAATATGCAGAGCATAATAAGTTGCTCAGCTTTGAAGGTACCATGGAAACAATTATTCCAGGGGTGTACTTTCATCGCGCCACCAAAAGCTCAGCGCGTCAGCCGCTTATTTATAATTCAGGTATTATTATTGTTGGCCAAGGACATAAAATTATTCACTTCCCTGAGCATCAAATACAATATGGTGCAGGCGATTATTTAGTACTGGGAGTGCCCGTACCACTAGAATGTGAAGCGTTTACTGATAACGATTTACCAGTAATGGGTATAGCAATTGATATAAACCCAGCCATGCTGCACAAACTGGTTAACCAAATGATGCAACATAATCCTATTTCAACACCATTGACACAAAGCGGTGCCGTCCAAAGTGCCGCTTTAGATATGGCCATGGAGCAAGTCACTCATCGACTGTTAACAGCATTAAACAATCCGCTTGAGGCTGAGATATTTGGTGGCGATATAGTTAAAGAATTAGTATATAGAGTACTATGTGGCCCTCAAGGGCATACCTTAATTGGGCTTGCAATGCATGATGGCCATTACGCGCGCATAGCGCGTACTTTATCAACATTACACAGCGATTACGCAAACCCTATTACCGTAGAGCACTTAGCTGAAGAAGTTAATATGAGTGTGTCATCTTTTCATCGTGCCTTTAAACAAGTTACGTTTGAATCCCCTTTGCAGTATTTAAAAAAAGTACGCTTAGCAAAAGCAAAAGAATTAATAATCACCTCTGGCAGTAAAGCTAACGAGGCCGCATTTAAAGTAGGCTATACTAGTGCGTCACAATTTAGCCGTGAGTTTAAACGACACTTCAATAAAACCCCCAGTGAAATACATGTGTGATTAAAACTAACTTACTTTTGCGCAAGTCATTATTTAAATACTTTATCATTAGACTTTGTTAATATGACTTAAAAGTATTCGTCTACTTAGTAATGATATATTGTACGATAAAGACAAGGAGTTTTTAGCATGTTAGGCGCACTGATGATTAGATTTAGCATTTTTATATGCGCTTTTGCTATGCTATTTAGTAGCGTTACTTATGCGCAAGAGCGTTGTCAGCTCAGCTCAAGAGCAACCAATACTTCGGTGTCTTTATCTAAAGAAGTTGCCTCAAATATTAAACTTAAAAATGGTATTAATCATCTTGAATTAAGCTGTAACTTAAAGCAAGGCGGGGTATTTTCATTTACTCGCCCTGCACTTAAAGACTTTTCGTGGCAGCAAAATTCAGCATATAAAACACCTTTAAAAACCAATCAGATGGCAATTTTAATGGACCCAGGCGTTTTTACTGCACAGCTTATGATTACCACTTCTGCGGCTTATACCCCACGCTTTACTTGGTCAGATACACAGCCTTTTGTCGAAAAAATTCAACGCTACAACCTTATTTTTGGCATTTTTTATGGTCTTTGCGCCACGCTTATTTTTTATGCACTAATTATAGGTCACGGCATAAAAGACCCTCTTTTTAAACTGTATGGCATTTATATTTTTTGCATCGCTAGCTTTATATTCTTTCAAGAAGGACAGCCTTATTTATTTAAACAACAGCACTACTCTGCGTACGTTAGCCATTTTTATACGTTAAGTATCGGTTTAACTATAGTGAGTGCCACATGGTTTATGAGCGCTATATTGGAGCTACCTAAATACTTTCCTAAGATAAGTAATACACTAAAAGTAGCCGCCTTATGCGTACTGACTTTATGCTTACAAAAAATAGCGCTCGATCTACCACTTATAACCAATATTACCTCTGCAGTAACAGGCTATTTATCATTATTTATTGTCATCACTATTTTTATCCTCAGCGCCATACAAACAAAGTATGGTGTTAATGAAGCAAGCTTGGTATTTATAGCACTGGCAAGTGTGTGTATTAGCATGATTTTTAGGGTACTACTAACCGATTACAGCCCGTTCATTCAACGCTATGGATTTGTTATTGCGTTTACAATTGAATCTTTATTACTTGCTATTGCAGTCGGTAGACGAATTCAAAGATTGAGTTATGCAAAAAAACAGGCTGAACGACACGCTAACTTTGATCATTTGTGCCATATATACAATCGTCGCGGATGGAGCTTAAAAGCAAACGACTTACTAGCAGAGCATAAGCAACGAGGAGGCGTTTTGTGCTTTTTATACATAGATTTAGACCGTTTTAAAGCAATTAATGATACTTATGGTCATGATGTGGGCGACAAAGTACTGTGCAAAGTTGCAGAGTCTCTTAGTCAACATATGCGCAGTGAAGATGCCGTTGGTCGCTTAGGGGGCGATGAATTTGTGGCCATGGCATTGTTTAATAGCAACGAAAAAATTAACCAGCGAGTTAACACCCTAGAACAACAATTAAACCAGTTAACTATAGAGCATCAGGGCCATACCATTTCCATTTACGCCAGTGTTGGGCAAACTAGCTATACTCAGCCACCTGATAACTTAGACACAGTTTTAAAAGCGGGTGATGAAGCGATGTATAAAAAGAAATTGCAAAGAAAGGCAAAGCAGGCTGAAAAAATGGTAGGAACCGCAATTTAAAGGCAAAAAACATGAGCTAGTCAGTAAGACTAGCTCAGCTATAATAGCTAGCTTAATCCTTTTTAAACAGTACCTCAGGATTAACCATGGTTTTCATTTCAAGCACGTTACCGTTGGGATCTTCAATAAAAAAGGTTTCTTGCTCAAACTCATCACCAACAAAACGACGGTAAGGTTTATCTAAATATTCAAGGCCGGCATCAGCAATGCGTTGCTTAAGTCCTTGAAACTCACTTTCTGATAAATGAATACCAAAGTGTGGAACAGCCACTGCCCCCATATCAACATCATGACGTACCGTAGGTAAACGCTCAACGCTTTGATGCAGAGTTAACTCGTTGCCCCAAAAATCAATGTCTACCCATCGTCCTGCTTCACTATTGCCGGTTTTACAGCCGAGTACGTCACAGTAAAACGTTTTCGCTTTTTCAAGATCGCCAGCGGGGATAGCCAGATGTAAACAGTTAGACATAAATTACCTTAGGTTATAACTTTTAATATATGAAATATGCTGCATTATACATAATTTGCAATTTATAGAACATCAACACTGTTATTTTTAGTCATTCATTGCATATCGATAATTTTCAACAATAATTCATCTTTTAACAATGGTGTATCGATTTTAGTCTTAAATCACAGTTTTTAACTATTAAAGCTAAAACTGATACATTATGATGTGCGCGCCATGACTAAATTCATACTTTTAAAATTCATTACCTTTTTTATCGGCTGCCTATCGTGTTTTGTAATGCATACCACATTCGCATTGCCTATTGTTGTATCTGCCGGTTTAACGGGGCTTATCGGTTCATTTATTCCATTCCCTGACGATTACAAAAACCATCCCTATTCAGCTATTTATGCAGGCAGTTTTGCCGGTATGTGCTCCACTAGTTTAATAACTGAATACTGGGAAATTGCGGCTATTTCTGCCATTGGGGCTGTTTTGTACACACTCACGATTAACATATTTGCAGGGTTTGGTGGACGATTAGGTAGCATTGCATTTGCTAGTGTCGCCTTATTTGTTTTAGCCAAGGAGTTAATAATATGACGCTTATTTATCCGCTGCTTGCTTTGTTAGGGGCGTTTTTAACCTTTTACTTGGCTAAGCATAATCGCTTTGATGGGATCCGAGCCTCTGCAGCTCTATCGATTATTGCCTATTTGATTTTTGCGCAGCTGAGCCTTAACGCTGAGCTATATAGCATCGTTTTTTTTGGCGGCACATTTATTGGCATGAGTGCTCCCCACCGTTTTGGTGTGTATACGCTTGCCAGTTCAGCAATTATATTTTCACTGTTTTTTGCTTATTTAGTGCCTATTCTTGATGGTTTTGGTGGTGCTTTGGGGATTAGTGCATTTTTATCCGTATGTATTTGCCACGTATTTATTTTACTTGGCGCACCACGCAGTAAAAAAACTAAAATTTAAACGTTTTCTTGAATAAAAATTCAATAAAATCTTACACCTATTAAATTGTATAAAAATAACCCATGTTTTTTTGATCAACACTGTCAATAGCTTCGTAGTATTCACAAAGCTGTAACACTGTAACATTCGATTAAAGGAACAATTATGAATAAAGTATTTAAGCTCGGTGCTATCATACTTCCCTTGTTACTTATTCAAGGCTGTAGTAGTGATGACGATAACAACGCCCCAGTAACTGTAGACCCACAACCTGCCGTCTCAGTCTTTGACGCCGCACAGGACTCTGAAGAGTTCACCACTCTTGTTGCAGCACTAGAAGCAACCGGTCTAGATGAAACCCTTGATGATTTGACTACCAGCTATACTGTATTTGCCCCTACCGATGATGCATTCGCATTATTAGGCGAAGAGACCATTAATAGCTTATTAGCTGATACAGACACCCTAAGTTCTATTTTAACTTACCATGTGATCGCTGGCAGAGTAGACGCGCAAACAGCTATTGGCTTAGCGGGCAGCACTGTAGAGACTGTTAACGGGCAAAACATTGCTTTATCTTTAAATGGTGAGAATTTATTAGTAAATACCAGCACAGTAACAATGACCGACATTGTGACCGACAACGGAATCATTCATGTTATTGACGCGGTGCTCACACCAAAAACAGTGCCAGAAACAGCACCAACTAATAATATTATTGAAACAGCTCAGCAAGCTGGTAACTTTAGTACGTTACTTGCGGCTCTTGACGCTGCATCCCTTACTTCAGCACTAGCGGACGAATCATCAGAATTTACCGTATTTGCCCCTACGGATGCTGCTTTCGAGTCAATAGGTAGCAACTTTTTAAACAGCTTACTTGCTAATCCCACCGTTTTAGCAGATATTTTGAAGCAGCATGTGCTTGTAGGGTCAGTAGATTCTGTAACTGCAATGTCTCTCAACGGCCAATCAGCAGAAACGCTACTTGGCAATACCCTTCCAGTGGCGATAAACGCACAAACAAACATGCTATCGTTTGGCGGAGCAAACATTGTAGTTAAAGATATTATGGCCAATAACGGTGTCATTCATGTGATCGATTCAGTTATCATTTCTGATGTTACTTTACCTCAAAGTACCAATACAATTGCTGATATAGCGAGCGCTGATGGTAATTTTACGACACTTCTAGCTGCTTTAACGGCAACAGGGTTAGATACACTAGTTGCCGATCCAGATAATACTTTTAGTGTATTTGCACCTACAGACGCTGCATTTGCTGCGCTCGGACAGGATACAATTAATGCGCTACTAGCTGATACAGATACGCTTCGTGATATTTTGCTGTACCATGTTTTTTCTGACGCGACAGTTTTATCAGATGACGCAGTAACCATTGCCAATAGCAACAGCAACAAGATAGAAATGGCCAATGGCGACATGGCTGCTATATCTCATGTAAATAGCTCACTATTTATCAATGACTCAGCAATTTCAGAGGCAAATGTAATCGCTAGTAACGGCGTGATTCATGTATTAAATAAAGTAATTATGCCACCGGCTGAAGTTGGTACCCCGACTAAAACAATTGCTACAGTGGCTACTGAAACACCTGCACTATCTACTTTAGTCACTGCACTACAAGCAGCATCACTAGTAGATACCTTTAACGACACCACTCAATCATTTACGGTATTTGCACCGACAAATGCTGCATTTAGCAAAATCCCTACCGCTGATTTAGAGGCTTTATTGGCTGACACGACTGCATTGACAGGTGTGCTAACTCAACATGTTTTAGGCGCTCAAGTGGGCAGTACTGATACATTTGCAGCCAATGGTAAAACGGTGACCACGCTTGCTGATAACATGCTAAGCGTAAACGTTGTAGACTTTACCAGCACAGCAAACACAGCAACAGATAGCATTGCTTATGATTCAACTAATAATCGTTTAGTAACGGGTATGGCTGATGCTATGCCAGGCAAAACAGTTTATGTGTTCGACAATGATTTAGGCGAGGCAATGAGCACGTGTGAAGCAGCTTGTGCAACAACGTGGCCACCGGTTCTTGGTACTGCAGCATCAATTGAAAATGTACCCGGCTTATCGTTAATTGCTCGCTCAGATGACAGCATGCAAGTCGCCTACCTTGGCCGCCCTTTATATACCTTCTCCGGTGATACGGCAGCAGGTCAGAATAATGGCCAAGCTGTGAACGATATTTGGTGGCAAGTAAGCTTACCAGCTACATCACTACAAGTAGCGGGTAGCAATGTAACAACCACTGATATTTATACCAGTAATGGCGTTGTTCACTTAATTGATACAGTGATCACAACGGCCAAATAAACTAAGTTTTACTGTGAGATAAGTCAGGAGTGATGCTATTTACTCCTGGCTTTTTTATAAAAAATAGGCTTACTTATTAATACCTTGGGAGCTTGTTGGGTAACCAAAGACTACTTTTAACTTTGCTTTTAATCCCTTTGCTCTGTAGGTACTTTTAAAGAGATGCTGCCACTGATGAAAGGTAATTTTAATCGGGTTATTACTGTGTAGTTGGCCAATAATTCCGTATTTACAAGGCTTGCTTTCATCCTCTTCTACATAAGTGCCAAATAACTTATCCCAAACAATTAGTACCCCTGCAAAGTTTTTATCTAAATAACCATTGTTAATAGCATGATGTACCCGATGATGTGATGGGGTATTAAATACGCTTTCAAACCAACCCAGCTTTTTTACCACTTGGGTGTGAACAAAAAATTGATACGCTAAATTAAGGGCAACTACGGCAAAAACAATCACAGGTTCAAAACCAAGTAATATCATTGGCATCCAAAACAGCCACATGCCCGCAAGCGGATACATTAAACTTTGTCTAAAGGCAGTAGTAAAATTCATTCTCGTAGAGCTATGATGTACGACATGCGCTGCCCATAACCAATGTATATGGTGTGATGCACGATGAAACCAATAATATAAAAAATCTTGCAGTACAAAGGCACCTAATATGGTCAGTACCGTCAATTCAATATCAAATAACCGAAACTGATACAGCCAGTAAAAAAACGGCATTAGTACTATTAATGCAATAGCATCAGCACCTTGATGTAATAAAGCCAATAATGCATTGGCTAAACTGTCTTTTATATCGTAGTGACGCCTAAATTTAATAAACTCGATAGCAACAAACAGCAAAAAAATAGGGCTCAGTGCGAGTAAAATAATTTCAATGCTCATACAACACGCTCCTGAAAATAACGGGCTATTTTTTTAAGTGCTTGGCTAATATCTTTTTTTATAAAAAAAGCCAGTATAAAATCGGGTAACCAAAAAGGTGCAATGCAACTAATATGGTAATTAACCTCAGTGAGCGATGGCTCTTCATTAATGGTATTTAAGTAAATATCACCACGATGCTGCGCAACGGGCTTGCTACCTATAATACGGTAACTAATATGACTGTTATCTGCAGCTATTATTTGCTCTTTAAAGGTAGTGCCTTGCATTTTTATTTCTCTAATCGTGCCTTTTCCGCCACTTATTTCACCCGGCTCTTGTGGTGCAAGTAGTGTAAAGTGAGCATTAAAAAATCGTCCTAAATCAGCATGCGCTAATAATACGCTGCGTATTTGCTCCGGCGTTGCTGCCACAGCTCGCTTAACCTTTATTTCTACCATGACCTTCACCCTATTATTTTTATCGATCACTAGCATATAAAAATATGCCGTGGCAAACTTGCGATTAGACGACTATTTTTTAGCTTTAGGCGACAAATGAAAACCTTAGCCGATCATTATTTTTGTAGCTGTTTGGATTATCTTGAAGCCCAAGGCTTAGCTAGCCAAGTGGCTTTAAGCGCTATTGATTTTAACGAGTATACCAATAAAAAGTCACAACAAATGGCGCCACGTATCAGCTTAAAAAGCTATAATGCGCTGCTTGGCTATGCACAACAGGCGTTAAACGATCCCTTATTTGGCTTTGAATTAGGAAAACAAATACGCACCGCTGATTTTGGTGTATTGGGGTATTTAATTGAATCGAGTACTAATTTAGCCAGCGCTATTACTGCACTACTTAATTACGACAGCCTAGTGGCTAATATTGGTCGCGCCAAGTTTGAGCAACAAAAAACACGGTGTAAAGTAACTTGGGTAGCCGATCCACAATGTAGTTCACAGGCTGTTTTACGAAATATGACCGCTTGGGTCAGCGTGGTACGCCAACTACTTAATCCTGAGCTTTCACCTAGCTGTGTGTATTTTTCAACACACTTTTCAAACACCGAACAACACAGATTAACTAATTGGTTTAATTGCCCAGTAAAAGCTGGCGCTAGCTTTAATCAAATCGAGTTTCCAAGTAATTACTTAACCCTGCCCTTTAAAACCGATAATAGCCAAATCAACGCAATGCTTAAGCAAATGTCAGAGCAACAGCTATCCCAGTTTAAAAGTCAGCAGTTATTATCAGAAAAAATTAATCATATTTTAATGGCAAAACACGACTTACAAGATTGCTCTTTGCTCAGGACAGCTGCGGCCTTAAATATGACGCCACGCACACTACAGCGCTATCTAAAAAAAGAGCAAACCACGTTTGCCGCGCTGCTTGAAGCAGAGCAAAAACGACGCTTATTAACTTATATTCACCACTATTCACTAAATAAAATCGCTTTTATGCTGGGATTTAACGATCAAAGTTCTTTTAATCGTGCCTTTAAACGCTGGCATCATTGCTCGCCTCGCCAATTTATAAAAAACAACAAGTAAACAATCTGCTTACTTAAAATATACATTTATCATGTACCTTATTAATGTTTTTCTTTACACTAGCGTTATAGTATTGCTTTAAAGACAATTATTTATGCTTTTGCGTATGATGTTAACTGTTTTTGTTTTGGTTTTTTATAGTGCGTTCTGCAACGCCACCCCTGTTACCTTTATCGCTGAAGATTTACCGCCTTATCATTTTAAAAACCCTCAAGGTGAAACACAGGGCGCGTTAGTTGATATCGCTAAAGCAGTATTAAAAGGCACCGCTTTAACCGCAAAGTTTGAAATAATGCCGATGGCGCGCATGTTTCAACAGCAACAAGCCAATCCTAATGCCATTATGCTGTCACTGCTAAAAACACCAAACAGGCATCATCAATTTAAGTGGCTGGGTAAAGTTTACTTTGCAGACGCATATCTAGTTAGCTTACTCAGCCATAAAGATGAAGTGATTCATTTAAACTTCGCTAAAGAATACAAAGTAGCCACTATTCGCGGCTACTCTGCACAAGCTTATTTAGAAACTAAAGGCTTTACTGAAAATGAAAACCTAGTATTAGTCAGTTATTATCAACAGCTCTGGAAAATGCTATATAAAAATCGTATCGACTTTGTTGTAACCAATACGCTCACACTTGAAAACGAGTTAAAGCGCACCGGGCTCGACCCTAATTTAATTTCAAAACGCATCCACTTAGATGAGTTACCCTCTTCTTTGCACTTTGCAGCCAGTAATCAGCTTGACTCACACACAGCAAAAATTATTAGCGATAGGTTAAATGCCATCAAGGAAAGTGGTGAATATCAGCAAATTTTAAATAAATGGCAACTCCCTATGCCAAAAAACCTTTAATACTCAGCGGGCAAGGTATTCTGTGCTAGATAATTTTTTAATGAGATAAACAAAGGTGCGGGCAAGTCATTAATATCGCACCAACGCCACTGTAAACATTTGTGAGGCTCTTTATTTATAACCTCTCCGCCTTCATAGTCTGCTTGCACATATAAGGTAATATAATGTTTGTTCTCTGCGCTAAAAATATCGTTGGTAAAATCGAGTTTACGAATATTAGTGACATTGAGCCCAGTCTCTTCTACTACTTCACGCGCAGCGCATTGCTCAACAGTTTCACCAAATTCTAAATGCCCTCCAGGGGTTGCCCACGTATTTGCGCCATGTGCGCCTATCCGTTCACCGAGTAAAATTTTATTATCATGCATTACTATTACTGCAACGCCTACTCTGACCATTTGATTCATTCTTATATCCATTTACTCTCATTAATTACTGATTCATTTTACATTAGTTGGAACTTTTTAGTTCTATACAATCATCACGTTGGCCAAAAACTAAAAGCATCGCTTACTATTCAACCGACCATAGTCGAATATCACTGCTGATAAAAAGCGCTTAGTTTTAAATTACGTTAGATTATATTTTCCTTAGGAGCCTTTATGTCAGGTGAATACAAACAACATTACAACGAGTTTAAACAAGACCCGGCAGCGTTTTGGTTATCACAAAGTAAGCGACTACCTTGGTACAAGGCTCCAGAAACCGCATACACACAAGATCAAGAAGGACTACACCACTGGTATGCAGACGGCGAACTTAACAGCTGCTTTTTAGCCGTAGATCAACATGTAATCGCTGGGCATGGTAATGAAACAGCGTTAATTTATGATTCACCGGTTACCAATAGCAAACGCAGTTATAGCTATTTACAACTACAGCAAGAGGTCGCTAAATTTGCAGGGGTAATGCAGTCTTTAGGAGTGATTAAAGGCGACCGCGTAGTGATTTACATGCCCATGATCCCCGAAGCCGTAATTGGTATGTTGGCATGTGCCCGAATTGGCGCTATTCATTCTGTTGTGTTTGGCGGTTTTGCAGCGCATGAATTAGCGGTACGGATTGATGACGCCAAGCCCAAATTGGTACTCACTGCCTCTTGCGGTGTAGAAGTAAATACCATAATTGAATACAAAGACTTGCTCGATAGCGCGCTTGAAGCTGCTAGCTATAAAGTTGAAAACTGCATTATTTATCAGCGTGAGCAAGCCACCGCACCGCTTATGCCCGAACGTGATATTGACTGGGCTGTTGCACTGCAAACAGCCACACCGGTTGATCCCGTTGCGGTCAGTGGCGATCATCCACTTTATATTTTATACACCTCTGGCACAACAGGGACACCTAAAGGTGTGGTGCGTGAAAATGGCGGCCATGCGGTTGCTATGCATTACAGCATGGAAACCGTCTACGGCATGAAACCCGGTGACGTATTTTGGGCCGCCTCTGATATTGGCTGGGTAGTGGGTCATTCGTATATTGTGTATGCGCCACTTATGTATCGATGCGCAACTATTTTATTTGAAGGAAAACCGGTTAGAACCCCCGATGCCAGTGCTTTTTGGCGCGTAGTAGAAGAATACAAAGTGAATGCCCTATTTAGTGCCCCCACTGCGTTTCGCGCGATTAAAAAAGAGGACCCCAATGCCGATGGCTTTAAACAATACGATACCTCTAGTCTCAAACGATTATTTTTAGCCGGAGAGCGTTTAGACTCACCTACCTACGATTGGCTCAAAGAAAAAACAGGTTTACCGGTGCTTGATCATTGGTGGCAAACAGAAACGGGCTGGGCAATTGCGTGTAACCCTGTTGGCATTGAACACCTGCCAACAAAAGCAGGAAGCTCAACAGTTGCAACACCTGGATTTGATGTAAGAGTTTTAGATATGAATGGGGATGAATGTGCTCCGAATGAACAAGGCGCGGTTGTTATAAAGCTGCCTTTACCGCCGGGCTGTTTACCAACAATTTGGCAAAATACGGCTCGTTTTAAAGCTGGTTATATGGCTGAATATGAGGGCTACTATTTATCTGGTGATGGCGGTTATATTGATGACGATGGCTACCTCTTTATTATGGGTCGCACCGATGATGTGATTAATGTCGCAGGGCACCGTCTATCCACCGGTGAAATGGAAGAAATTGTTGCAGCGCACCCAGCTGTGGCTGAATGTGCAGTATTTGGTATTAGTGATGCGTTAAAAGGGCAAAACCCCATGGCGATGGTGGTGCTAAAAAATGATTTTCATGGCTCACATAAAGAGGTAGAACAGCAATTGGTGCAAACCGTGCGTAATCAAATTGGCGCTATTGCATGCCTTAAAAATATTATGTGTGTAGAGCGGTTACCCAAAACTCGATCTGGCAAGATTTTACGTAAAAATCTGCGGCAGTTAATTGATGGTGAAGAACTGCAAATTCCATCAACCATAGATGATCCAAGTATTTTTGAAGAACTCAGCCAGCAACTCGAGCTTGGTAAACTGTAACTACATAATGTAAAAAGTCTTAAATAGACTTTTTACATTGCAGCTGCTTAACTAACAATCAGTAATTAATAATAGCGTCCTTATGGAGTATTAATGACAGGAACACGCGCACAGCTGCGAGATTTTTTACTGCAATGGTTTGGCGATTATTTTCCGGGAAGCCCATTTTTATGGTACGACCTGATGGCATTGGCTTGGATTGCGCTATTTGCATTAATATTACACCTCATTTTAAGGCTGGTTTCTCAGCGTTTAGTTAAAAACCGCTTTAGCGAACAAGCTGCGCAACCCGATAGCAAAAGTCCTTTATATTCAGCAAAAAAGCTCGCTCGTAATATCTCATTTGTTTTACAAGGAGCGGTCGTTGTTATTCAGGCGCAACTGTGGGTACCCGAAGGCACCACGTTTTTGTATTTGATTAAAATGATCACCGATCAATGGATCATTTTATTTACCTTACTTTCGCTATTTTCTTTACTGGATATATTTCAAGCAATTTCCGATAAACGCCCCTTAAGCGCTCACTTTCCGCTGCGCGGCTTTTTGCAAACAATTAAGCTTATTGCCAGTGTATTAACTGCCATTTTAGCCGTTTCATTGTTAATGAATAAATCACCGTTAATTTTACTAAGCGGTTTAGGCGCTCTGTCTGCGGTATTATTACTGGTATTTAAAGACGCTATTTTAGGCCTAGTAGCGGGTATTCAGCTCTCTGCCAATAATATGCTAGCGGTAGGTGATTGGTTAGAAATGCCTAAGTACGGCGCCGATGGTGATGTTATTGATATTGCGCTAACCACGGTTAAAGTAAGAAATTGGGATAAAACCATTACCACCATTCCTACTTATGCCTTGATCTCCGACTCATTTAAAAATTGGCGCGGTATGTCAGACTCTGGTGGACGCCGGATAAAACGCAGCATTCACCTTGAAATGAGTAGTGTGCACTTTTTAGACGAAGCCGCAGTTGTTGCCCTTAAAAAAGCCGATTTACTAAGTGAGTACCTTGAAAGTACGCTATTGGTTATTGAGGAGCAAAACATCACTAAAAAAGTAGATATGAGCTGCACTTTAAATGGCCGCAGGCTAACTAATGTGGGTACATTTCGTCACTATTTGGTCGCGCTATTAAAACAGCACCCACATATTCATCAAGGTATGACCTTAATGGTAAGGCAATTAGCGCCAACAACCCAAGGTTTACCCATTGAGATTTATGCATTCACCAATACCACTAATTGGGGTGAATATGAAAATATTCAGTCAGATATATTTGATCATATATTAGCGGTTTTACCCGCCTTTTCGTTACGTGCCCATGAAGCACCAACAGGAAGCGATATTCGCCAACTAATTAACCTGAACTCTGGTTAAGAGATTTACTAACATATTGAATCAAAATGATATTTATGTTTATTTTCTCTAGCCAGAGATTTTCAGTGAAAACAAGGCGAAATTACGCGTCAATAGCTAGTCTATTGCAAGTAAATTCAACGCAGTTAGCGCTCAAAATAGCTGCTTGAGATAATAAATCTAGCTCACGCAGAGTCAGTCTAAATACGCTGTAATTGCGCAATAAGCCACTGATGAATATCGCTGTTATTTGAACGAGGATGCCAGGCTGCAATCACCTTAAATGGCGGCGGTAATACTTCAATCTCCAATTGCTTTACCTTACTATTTGGCAATAACCGTGATGGGTAAAACGCAATTAAATCGGTGGTATTGAGTAAATCAGGCACTGATGAAAACCCAGGTACTGACATGACAATATTTCGTTTGTAGCCTTTATCTGCAAACCAGCGATCGTGCGATCCACGTAAGTTTGCTCTAGATGCCGACACCACCAACTGCGGCCGACTCGCAACCTCAGATAAGCTCAAAGGCTGTGAAGATGAGGGCGCATGTGCGCCTGCAATACAAATATGCTGTTCTTCAAATAGGGTATCGTAAACTAAATTATCAGGAATAAATTCAACAAAGCTAATCAGTAAATCAAGCTCCCCTGCGCTGATAAGCTGGTTAACGTTATCGGATGCGAAGTCTCGAACAATCAACTTTAAACCTGGCGCTTCACGGCGAGTAATTGCTAATAACTGAGGTAAAAGTGCAGCAATCGCATAGTCCGTAGCACTTATAGTAAAAACGCCTTGATAACTCTGCGGGGAAAACTGTGACGGCACTAATAATGCGTCTAGTTGACTCAGAATTTGATTAATTGATAGTTCAAGCGCCAGCGCTTTTGGCGTTGGCAGCATCGTATTGCCTTGACGAATAAACAGCCTGTCATCAAATAAATCGCGTAATTTTCGCAGCTGCTCACTAATAGCTTGCTGAGTTAGCCCCATTTTTTGTGCAACATGCGATACATTTTTTAATTTAAGCAAAGCGCTTAAAACTCGCAACTGCTTTATATCCAGCCGACCTATACCATTCATAATTGTATCTAAAACAAAAAAGTGTTGTTTCAAATTGTAGCTTTAAATCCCTATGCTCACCAGCATTGTTATAAGCGCTCAGCAGCATAGTTAATTTAAAAGGTATTAAAATGAGTCAACCGAGTAAAAATATCGACAGTTTGTTTTCATCCATTAGTTTAGGGCCATATACCCTGAAAAATCGTATTGTTATGCCGCCACTTACCCGCTCACGCAGTACAGTACCTGGCAATATCCCCAACGAAGTAATGGCCACCTATTATGCGCAACGTGCAAGTGCTGGCTTTATGGTTACCGAGGGCACTCAAATTGAACCCAGAGGACAAGGATACGCTTGGACACCCGGTATTCACTCTGCAGAACAAATCGATGGCTGGAGAAAAGTGACTAATGCCGTGCATGCAGAAGGGGGAGTTATTTTTGCCCAGCTTTGGCATGTAGGCCGTGTATCGCATACTAGCCTACAACCAAATGAAGCCAAACCTGTTGCTCCCTCAGCAATAGCAGCTGATAGTGTGAAAGTGTTTATAGAAACAGGGCCAGCTCAAGGCGCTTTAGCCGATCCAAGTGAACCGCAAGCTTTAACAACAAATGAAGTCAAAGAGCTTGTTGGCATGTATGCACAAGCTGCCCGTAATGCGCTAGAGGCTGGATTTGATGGTGTGGAACTGCATTGTGCTAATGGCTACTTAGTAAACCAATTTATTTCTGAGCATAGTAACCAACGTGAAGATGAATACGGTGGTTCACTGACTAATCGCTTACGCTTTTTAAAAGAGATTGTTGCTGCCGTTAGTGATGTAGTTGGCGCTGAGCGTTTAGGAGTTAGATTTGCGCCGCTATTTAGCAGTACTGATGAAACCCGTGTTTATTTAGGATTAGTAGAATCAGACCCTCAACATACTTATATTGAAGCCATTAAAGTACTTGAGCAAGCGGGTATTGCTTATCTTTCAATTGCTGAAGCCGATTGGGACAATGCCCCTGATTTGCCAGAGCAATTTTACCAAGCGGCACGCGCAGAATTTTCTGGACGTATTATTTACGCAGGTAAATACACAGTTGATAAATCTGTGGCAATGCTAGCTAAAGGTTATGGAGATTTATTTGCTTTTGGTCGCCCTTTTATTGCCAATCCTGATTTACCAGCGCGTATTAAACATAATTGGCCATTAAATGAAGCCGATGCTACTACTATGTATGGTGGCACTGAGCAAGGCTACAGTGATTATCCTCGCTACAAAAACGATTAGCAAAATGGCCATGGATGGCCTCTAAAATTGCTAAAAGCGCGATAATCCACTCTATCTAAATCTCCCAAATAAGTCTTATCACTGTTTTTACCTTATTGAAAATATCATACATTTGGTTAAAAAATGTCGATAAAAGTCATTTAAATTAGTTTTAAAGTATTGTTTTTAAATAATTAACAAGCATTAAAGTAGTAATATTTCTCAATATGAATACAATAAGCCTTTATTTTTTAGACATCGGTCTTTGGAGCATGGGTTGTTAAAATTAGCAGGAGTTAAATCAACTTCTTTGAGCCTTTTAGGGCTATGTGGCTTATTTTTATTATTAGTTCAGTTTCAAGCTCAATGGCAAAGTAAGCTCTCTCTTATTAATAATCTTGTTTATCCATTACTGATTATTACTGCTGTATTTGCTACTCAGTTTAATCGAAGTCGAGTCGCATTACTTTGCGCATTTTGGGTGCTTTATTTATCTTCATTAGACTACGCTTTACCTTGGTCTGACTGGCTTAAAGCGCAACCTGACTGGACCTTATTATGCGCTGCAAGTTTATTAATGCTATTGGCAATTATAAAAGATAGAGCGCTCTTATCAATACACACAGTAACTCGCAGTTTACTCGTTTTTGTCTGTGGCGGTACTGCATTTGCTTGGTTAGCACTGAGCCAACACTTGCAAGAACTAACAATACAATCTTCTTTTTATACTCAGCTGCTTCCTTATTTACCCATTGTTTTACCGCTTTCAATAATTGGCGGCTTGCTTATTTGGCAAAGCTTAAGAGCCCATAACCTGACTCAAACCGCCTTATTAATTACTTTTATTGTGTGGTGCCTTAATCAGCAACACATTATTGATTTTCCTTGGTCTGTAATAGCCGTGCTTATGGCTTCTTTGTATTTATTGGCAGTAAGTACAGACTCTTATTATTTAGCCTATAGAGACGATTTAACCAGCTTACCAACGCGGCGAGCACTTAATCAGCTTGCTTTATCATTAGGGCGAAAATACACCGTTGCTATGCTCGACATTGATCACTTTAAAAAATTCAACGATACCTATGGCCACGATATTGGCGACCAAGTGTTAAAGCTAGTGGCGGCTAAAATGACTGGCATTAAAGGGGGTGGCAAAATTTACCGTTATGGTGGAGAAGAATTTACGGTGGTGTTCCCGCGTAAAACAGCCGAGCAGTCAATCCCTGAACTAGAAACACTGCGCGAAAATATTGCCACCTACGACATGGTGATCAGAAACCCAAAACGCACCGATAAAAAATCTCGCAAAGGTAAACAGCCAAGCGACCACAAAACGGTAAACGTGACGGTTTCTATTGGTGTAGCGCAAAGAGCGGCAAAACAAAGCTTTGATGAGGCATTAAAAAATGCCGATTTAGCCCTTTATAGAGCTAAGAAAAAAGGCAGAAATAACGTTAGCGAGTAATCCTTTTAACGTGGCACGCTAACTTAATAATAGCGTGCCCAAAGGCAACTAAATTTAACTACAACTTATTGCTTTTCCAAAACCGCTTTTAAATTATTTAATGCCGATACAGAAAAACCACGGTCGTAAAAGTAAATAATTTTGCCACTCTCATCAAGCAGTATTACACGACTGTTATTAGGGTTTTCGTTGCCAGTAAATGCCTGAACTTTATCGCCATCTTTGTAAATTGTGATCACCCCACCCCACAACTCTTTTGGGATCCCCTTACGCATGCCGCTATCAATTAAGGTACTAAACATACGAGGAACCATGCCCTGAATGGTTGGTAACTCATAGGCAGTCACATCAACTGCAGTCATATCTAAACCAATAAGCCAACGATCAATATCAAACTGGCTATCTTGTTTATAACCAATTAATAGCAACGTATGTGGGTTGTTAAAGTCATCAGGAATAGTGAATGACTGTTGCTCTAAGCTTTCTCCTGTAACAGTGGGAAATTGCTTACCAAGCAGCGCTTGATTTGGATACTGGGTTGAACATCCGCTAACCACTAAAACCATCACCAGCGTCATTATTGCCTTTAACATACCTTTACTCCCTATTTTTAAATAAATCTAAAGTGAACACGTTAACTAAATAATTAGTACAAGACTTACGCTTTAAACCAGACTTACGATCCATAGTAACTCCCATAAATTAAATAAAAATACAAGCATATGAATAGGCTTGTTCGATAAAATGTTTATTCGTTATACTTTAATATTATTACTATATTCATTTTAATTCTATCCCATAGCGAAAGCGTATTTTGTTAACACCTTACAAAGCGTTAAAGTGCCGCGCTAATTCACAGCTATAAAAGAGGGTACCATGTCGCTTGCTGTATTATTAATGTTGGCATTATTTGTCGGTTTGCTGTTTGCTATTTATCTTGTTTCGCAAAAAAGCAGCTCTTTATCTCGTACCGTTTTATTTGGTTTAGTGCTTGGTAGTGCCTTTGGTTTAGCCCTACAGTTTTTATTTGCCAACTCACCAGAAACCATTAAAGAAATACTCAGCTGGGTCAGCATAGTAGGTAAAGGCTATGTCGGGTTACTAAAAATGATCATTATGCCACTGGTATTAGTCTTTATGATTGCCGCAGTGGTTAAGCTTGAGAACCAAGGCTCGCTAGGAAAAATATCCTTTATTAGTATTTCTGTTTTACTGTTTACTACTGCAATTGCAGCGTTAATTGGTATTGCGGTAACGTATGGATTTGACTTGAGCATTGAAGGACTTGTTTCGGGTACTCGTGAAGCCGCTAGAATGGACACCCTACAAAACAAAGCCGCGAATGTAGCCGACCTAAGTGTGCCGCAAATGCTACTGAGCTTTATTCCTGAAAACCCCTTTGCGGATTTAAGTAATCAACGTTCAACCTCTATTATTGCCACAGTTATATTTGGTGTACTTGTTGGTATAGCTGCACGTAAAGTAATGCTTGAAAAAACAGAACTTGCTAGCCCAATTCGTAACGGTGTAAACGCCCTACAAGCAACAATAATGAGCTTAGTTCGTATGGTAATTGCACTAACGCCTTATGGTGTGGCAGGCCTAATGGCAAGTGTTGTGGCAAACTCTAGTAGTAACGATATTTTAAATTTACTCGCCTTTATTGTGGCTTCTTACGTGGCTATTTTATTAATGTTTGTTGTGCATGGTTTACTGCTTAGCTTAGTCGGCGTTAATCCAAAACATTACTTTGAAAAAATTTGGCCTGTGCTTACCTTTGCCTTTAGCTCACGTAGCTCAGCGGCATCGATTCCTATGAATGTTGACGTGCAAATTAACCAGTTAAAAGTGCCACCTGCAATTGCTAATTTATCGGCTTCTTTTGGAGCTACCATAGGTCAAAACGGCTGTGCCGGTATTTACCCTGCTATGCTTGCAATGATGGTTGCGCCAAGCGTGGGGATTGACCCACTTACATTTGAGTTTATTTTACCGCTAATTGGTATTGTGGTTATTAGCTCGTTTGGTATTGCAGGTGTTGGCGGCGGTGCTACCTTCGCAGCGTTGGTTGTATTACCGACCATGGGACTACCTATAGAGGTAGTGGCTTTACTTATTTCTATTGAACCATTGATAGACATGGCGCGCACTGCACTCAATGTATCGGGTGCTATGACCTCAGGTGTGATCACCAGTAAATTAATGAAAACTCAATAACACTGACTTTAATTTAATAGCCCAGCCTACGCTGGGCTTTTTTATGTCTGCCGCTTTCAAAGTTCTTTAGTGATTCGTTTATTTAATTAATTAACTTCAATAAATCATTTTTATAGATTGCATCAATCGCTTTATTTCGCACACAGTTTTTAGCCCCTTTACTATACTATTCCCATCGCTCAGTCATTCAGGCTTGTTTAACAACTTGAATGAAGTATCAACCTACTGTTTTTAAATGAGTAGACCCTATTTTTAATACGCTTTGTATATAACGAGATTCGTTAACTTTAAGGAAGCTGACAATGAAAAACCGATCATTTACAAAAAAAGCGCTTGTTGGATTTATAAGTGTGGCACTTATGTCTGGCTCTGCTTTTAGTCAAGAAAAACCACAAATGTCTAAGCCACAAGGTGCTGTAGGCATGGGTGAGGCAAAAATGGGGGCAACCAGAACCAACCAATTTTGGTGGCCAGATCAACTTAACCTATCTCCTCTTCGCGATCATGATCTACGTTCAAACCCTTACGGTAGTGACTTTAATTATGCAGAGGCATTTAACAGCCTAGATTTAGACACTGTAAAAAGTGATATCGACGCTCTACTAACTCAATCTCAAGATTGGTGGCCAGCAGATTTTGGTAACTATGGCCCATTTTTTATTCGTATGACCTGGCACAGTGCAGGTACCTATCGTACGCTTGATGGCCGTGGTGGTGCTGGCGGTGGTCAACAACGTTTTGAGCCGCTTAATAGCTGGCCAGATAACGTAAGCTTGGATAAAGCGCGCCGTTTACTTTGGCCAATTAAACAGAAATACGGTGAAGCCCTTTCATGGTCAGACTTAATCGTATTAGCCGGTAATGTTGCCTTAGAAAACATGGGGTTTGAAACCTATGGTTTTGCTGGTGGTCGTACTGACGATTGGGAACCAGACATGGTTTACTGGGGTCCTGAAGTAGAAATGCTTGCCAGCGACCGTGAAGATGCCAGCGGCAAACTAGAACGCCCGCTAGGTGCAACTCACATGGGTTTAATTTATGTAAACCCAGAAGGGCCTAAAGGGGTTCCTGATCCTATTGGTTCAGCTAAGAACATTCGCGTTGCGTTTTCTCGCATGGCGATGAACGATGAAGAAACCCTAGCACTTATCGCCGGTGGTCACACCTTTGGTAAAATGCATGGTGCGCACAAACCTAAAGACTGTGTGGGTGCAGAGCCTGCTGCAGCAGGTATTGAAGAGCAAGGTTTAGGCTGGAAAAATAAATGTGGTAAAGGTCACTCTGAAGATACCGTATCTAGTGGTTTAGAAGGCGCATGGACACAAGCACCTACTCGCTGGTCATCATTATACTTAAGCAACCTACTTAACTTTGAGTGGAAACAAACTCGCAGTCCTGCTGGCGCTATTCAGTGGATCCCAACAGATGAATCATTACATAAGTCAGTACCTGATGCGCACGTTAAGGGTAAATTTAACCCACCGGTAATGACCACTGCCGATTTAGCGTTAAAATTTGATCCTGAATATCGCAAAATTGCTGAACGCTTTTTAAATGACCCTAAAGAGTATCAACTAGCCTTTGCTAAAGCATGGTACAAATTAACTCATAGAGATATGGGACCACCACGTAACTTTTTAGGTAAAGAAGTACCAAAAGAAGACTTAATTTGGCAAGACCCTATTTCAGCAGAGACTAAATCAAACATTGATGCTGGTGCAGTAAAAGAGCTGAAAACTGCTATTTTAGACTCGAACCTAAGTGTACCTGAGTTAGTACGTGTGGCATGGGCATCGGCCGCTAGTTACCGTGATTCAGATATGCGCGGCGGAGCCAATGGCGCACGTATTGCGCTAGCACCACAAAAAGATTGGGCAGTAAATAATCCAGCAGAAACCGCAAAAGTACTTAAAGTATTAAAAGCGATTCAAGCTGACTTTAACGACAGCTTATTTAGTAAAAGCCAGGTATCGCTTGCTGATTTAATTGTGCTTGGTGGTAATGCAGCGATTGAAAAAGCAGCCAAAGATGCAGGCTACTCAGTAGACGTTCCGTTTAATGCTGGCCGTGGTGATGCTACACAAGCACAAACTGACGTTAATGCATTTAGCTTATTAGAGTTGCCTGCCGATGGTTTTAGAAACTATTTTGATGCAGAGAAAAGCTATAAATCACCAACTGAAATGCTGATTGATAAAGCGGATCAGCTTGACCTAACAGTTCCTGAAATGACTGTATTAGTTGGTGGCTTACGCTCACTTGATGCAAACTACAAAGGCACTGACTACGGCGTATTTACTGATAAGCCAGGTACACTAAATAACGATTTCTTCGTTAACTTATTAGATATGTCGACGGTATGGAAAAAATCGTCTGATGCTGGTATTTATCAAGGCTTTGATCGTCAGTCGGGTGAGCAAAAGTACACTGCTACTTCGGTTGATCTGATTTTTGGTTCAAATTCAGAACTACGTGCAGTTGCTGAGGTGTATGCCTTTGATACATCAAAACAAAAGTTTGTAGAAGACTTTGTTGCGGCATGGACTAAAGTAATGAATTTAGACCGTTAATAACCATTAAGTAATACAACCACAGCGCTGCAATTAATTGCAGCGCTTTTTTATTGTAAAGCTACTTTAAAGCAAGTACTCGATCACGTAAGTCATCGGCACTCACATTTTCAGACGCAACTGGCTCACCAATCGCTACGCTTACCAACGACCATTTGGGTCTAGGTAGTCGCCATTTAGTTTTTCGACTAAACATACTGCCCCATAATCCATCTAAATGAACAGGGATAACAGGCACAGGCGTGCGCTGAATTATTTTTTCAATGCCACGGCGAAATACATCAACCTCGCCATCACCGCTGAGCTTTCCTTCAGGAAAAATACCCACCAGCTCACCACGTTCCAGTGCTTGCGCAATGTCATCAAAAGCTTTATTAAACGCCTTAGGATTTGATTTTTGACTATCGATTGGAATGGCTTTGGCCATTTTAAATAACCAATTAAGTGCCGGTGAATAGTAAATAGGAGCAAATACAACAAACCGAATAGGCCTAGGTGACGCCGCTAAAATAAACATCCAATCAACAAAGCTAACATGATTACTTACCACCACCGCAGCTCCTTCATCGGGAATATTGAGCTGGCCTTTAGTGCGCACACGATACATACAAATCGCTAAAATATAGATAATAAAACGTAAGAAAAACTCCGGTACTTTGGTGTATATGTACAGCGATATTAGTAAATTAAGCCCTGCTAATAACAACAGTAATTGTGAAATATCCCAGTGTAATAGCGTTAAAGTAACAATACTTAAAACGGCGCTGCCAACCATAAACAATGCATTTAACACATTGTTAGCTGCAATTACTCGTGAACGGCTATCGGGGTGAGTACGCTGCTGAATGAGTGCATACAAAGGTACCGTATAAAACCCTGCGGCAATACCAATTCCTGCCATCCAAACAAAATGCCAGAGCATATCGCCGGTATTAATCACTTGTTCAAGAGTAAGCTGCAACTCACTCACTTGGTGATAAAATTCAATACCAGGCTCTTGGCTTAGTAAATATAAAAATAAGGTAATTAATAGTGCACCAAAAGGCACAATACCTAACTCAATACGTGAGCGCGATAGCTTTTCACACAATAAAGACCCCAATGCAATACTCAACGAAAACACCACTAAAGCAGCTGTCACCACCAACTCATCACCTCCCATTACATGTTTTACGTAATTAGGGAGCGCCGTTAGTATCACCGCACCAATAAGCCAAAACCAACTGATCCCTAATACTGACTTACCCACCGACTCGGTTTGTGCGTTAAGCGCATTAAAAACACTTTTGGTTGAAGTAATAGGGTTAATCGATACTTTTAAGTTAGCATTATTGGCTGCACTTTTAGGAATAAATCGACTGCTTAAAAAGCCAATAACTGCAAGGCTTACTATTGCGATACTGATATAAATAGGGCCCGCTGTTTGGGTTATATAATAGGTGCCAAATACGGTGCCCAATAAAATAGCGACAAAAGTGCCCGACTCCACCAGTCCATTCGCTTTAGTTAGCTCATTTGGGGCCACATGCTGCGGTAAAATAGAGTACTTAAGCGGCCCAAAAAAAGTGCTTTGTAAACCCATTAAAAATACAGTACCTAACATTAACCAAACCTGCTCGGTTAAAATCGATACTACACCCACCAGCATAATAGGAATTTCGCAAAACTTTACCATGCTGATCAGTTTTGATTTTTCCAACTTTTCTGCAATTTGCCCAGCCATGCCTGAAAATAGAAAAAACGGTAAAATAAATAATCCTGCCGCCAGATTAGAATAAAAGGCACCATCAGCTACCGTAGCAGCCTGAAAAATTAAAATAAGCAGGATTGATTGCTTATAAACATTGTCATTTAAAGCAGAGAAAAACTGCGTCACAAACAGAGGTAAAAACCGTTTACTACCCAGTAAAGCTCCTTGAAATTGTTGTTTATTTTCCTTCATTACGGTCTCTTAAAATTAGCTTCAGGGCTTAGATTACCACTGTGGAAAAGAAATACGAACCCACTTTTTAAGTACATGCTCAAACATATATTTAAATAAACAAAATAGCTAACCCAACAAAAATGACTAACAAATGAACAAAGCGACTAAATCTTGCGTATAAGCGTTTATGAGTTGTAAATAGAACATCTATGTTCTAAACCTAAAAGGTGACTAAAAAAGGAGCATCTTTATGCCAACTACAAACACAATAGATAAAGACACTAAATTCGCACGTTGTTTAGAGTGCAACAAAGTAAATACATTTGCCGCTTTTCACTGGCTTTCGTTAGCGTTTAAAGATATGGCGCGCGCGCCCATGTTAAGTTTAATTTACGGTTTAATCTTCACGCTTATTCCGGTAGCGATTGTTTACTCTGTTGTACTTACCGACAGCCACTTAGCTATTTTACCTGCAACCGTTGCTTTTGCTTTAATCGGTCCGGTATTCGCCGTTGGCCTATACGATGTAGCCTGGGAACTTGAAAAAGGCCACAAACCTACATTAAGCCATTCATTAAAATCAATGTTTCGTAACCCCGTAGGTGAATGGGGTTTTGCGGTATTACTCATGGTGATTATGATTATTTGGATGCGCCTAGCTGCAATTGTGCATGCATTATATCCAAACCATGTAAACCCCACCTTTGAAGAACTTTCTGCGTTTTTAACTATAGGCAGTATTATCGGCGGAATTTTGTTGGTCAGTGTGTTTTCAATCTCAGCATTTACCCCGCAAATTATGATGGAAAGACGTGTTGATATAATGACCGCAGTCGTTTCTTCAATCCACGCAGTCAAAGAAAACTTTGCAGCCATGGTTGTGTGGTCAATTTGTATATTCGTACTGGTAGCGCTGGGCTTTGCTGCAGGTGCCGCTGGATTCATTATTATTATGCCACTACTTAGTTACGCTAGTTGGCATGGATACATCGCAGTTATCAAAACTAAAACACCACGTGGCTATGAATAACACTTACCAGTAGTTTTAAGCACTTAATTAAATGCTTTTTGGCATTTAATTAAGTGTTGCCTCTTCTCCCTCAGTTTATAAAATACGTAAAAACCTTGATCTGAATAAGGTGCAAAGCTTAAAAATAACGCTAATATATGCTGATACACTGCAGATAATATAAAGGAATAAACATGAGTCAAAACGTTACAGACTTAATGACAGCTAACCCATTTTCGGTAAACATAAAAAGCACTTTGCATGACGCACACAATTTAATGAAAGAAAAAAACGTTCGTCATATTCCTGTTATTGACGAAGACGGCGCATTTGTCGGTATGCTTACCCAAAAAATAATGGTCGCCAAAGTTATGGGGATCATGGCAACGTTTGGTGCTAATGCATTACAACGCAAAGAAAAACTCACAAAAGTAGAAGATATTATGGTGAGTGATTTTATCAGTGTAACGCCAGAGCAGCCGCTATCAGATGTCGTTAAATTTTTTGTAGATAATCGCCACGGTTGCATGCCCGTTGTGAGCGAGCAAGGTCAGCTAGTAGGTATTTTAACGTCTTCTGATTTTGTGCGTTTAGCTGCAGCACTGCTCTCGTAAATCCCTTATTTAATAAAAACTGCATTTGGCTTCACTAAGTGCAGTTTTTATTCGCTTAAAAGATATATAAAATTAACAGCATAGATAGCTAAGTCACTAACAGCCTGCTATGGTAAACCCCCTGCTTTTAATGGTTATTACAAGGTAAGTTTTCATATGGCTAATCAATTAAATGTACTAGGAACTCGCTTACAACTTTGCTGTGGCAACGGTGGCTATACCCGAGAGGGATTTTGCTATGTACCAGATTCAGACTTTGGCAATCATAGTGTATGCGCCATTATGACCGACGAATTTTTGCAGTTTTCCAAGGCGCAAGGTAACGATTTAATTAGCCCTAATCCTTTGTATGATTTTGCTGGTTTAAAAGCTGGCGATAAGTGGTGTTTATGTGCGATTCGTTGGTATCATGCCATTGCTGCGAGCGTTGCTCCTCCTGTGGTACTTGAAGCGACAAACCAAAAAGCGCTCGACATTATTCCGCTTGAAGTATTAAAAGCACATCAATATTAAAAAACGCTATAGCGATTAAACCCTGAACTCTACTTTTCTTTTTGCCTAAATACCTTAGGCAAAAAGAGCCTTTAAAGTACTCCATTTTTAAATGTATTTTTTGCAGAATTTACAAAAAAAGTGCATGTTTTTCATACCCCTTTAAGCTAAATACTCCTTAAAGCTTTATTAAAAAAAATAAATCATCAAATTTCAGTAACTTACAATAAAAAATCTAACGGCATGCTCATTGCTTCTATTAGAACAGACGTGTTCGTTATCGCAATTAAAACACTCACTTGAGTTAAGCGAACACTATTTTGAAATAGTAGGAGGCATAATGAGTAACAGTAATAATGCAAACAAAGTCGCTGAATTTACCGCTCCCGGTGTAGAAAATGAATCAGCAAGTAAAGCAATATCTGTTCTAGAAGATCGCATGGTAGCGCTAATTGATTTACAGCTAACTTTAAAACATATTCATTGGAATGTAGTAGGTCCAAACTTTATTGGCGTACATGAAATGCTAGACCCACAAGTTGAAACCGTGCGTGAAATGACCGACACCATAGCAGAACGTATTGCCACTTTAGGCGGCGTGCCTGTTGGTACACCAAAATCAATTGTTGATCGTCGTACATGGGAAGATTACGCTATAGGCAAAGGTTTAGTAACTGAACACCTAGCTGCATTAGATAAAGTATATAACGGCGTTAACGGTGATCATCGTAAAGCTATTGAGTCACTCGGTGAGCTTGATCCGGTATCTGAAGATATGATCATTGCGCAACTTGCAGAGCTTGAGCAATACCAATGGTTTGTTCGCGCCCACATAGAGTCATCTACAGGCCAATTGAACAGTTAATATTTATGGTAAACGTTCAGTTTACGAAGCCCAGCAAGTTGCTGGGCTTTTTCATGCTTGTGATGTTTCATTCCATCATTAATTATCATTCAACTCTTTAGTTATTCTCCTTGAGCATATATGCACAACAATTAGGCTATTCGCCACTCTTTGACTACACTCAAATTAGGCTATTTCTTAAAAGAAGCATTTGTTGACGCAAATGAGTTTGCGTTAGTAATGCGTAAAATTAATTTGAGAATACAGGAGCTCTAATGAAATACACTCTACTAATCGTGTGTTTAATTGCACTTACAGGCTGTGATAAAGGAGTTGATTCTCCACGAGGTTTTAGCTTGCCAGAGGGGAATGCAGAACAAGGTAAAGCCGTGTTTTTAAAATATAAGTGCTTGGCATGTCACACCCTTGCAGGCGTTGAAGATAGCAGCGTAACAAAACATGACGATATTTCTATTAAGCTAGGAGGTAATAAAACCAAAATAATTTCTTATGCTGAGCTGGTCACGTCAGTGATCAACCCCTCACATCGGTTTTCTAGGCCTTATAGACCCGACGCCAGAAATGAAGATGGCAGCTCAAAAATGACGGTATTTAACGATACCATGACCGTATCTGAACTCACCGACTTAGTCACTTTTTTACAACCAAACTATAAACTTATTCCGTACCACAGAACTAATTACCAACTTTACTCTCACTACAAGTAAATATTGATAGCAAAAAAAACCGTTGCTAAACAACGGTTTTTTATGCGTTATATCTACTCGGCATTAACCATTTCTTCAAACTTCATACCGGTCAGCTTGGTCAGCACTTTAATCACATAAATAAAAATTCCAATCAGCATTATCATAGATGGAATCGCGATCACTGGATAACTCAATAGCGTCATTTCACCAAGTTGCTCGTTAAATTCCACGCTACCTGCTGGGCTAGTAACAATCCATTTAGCTAAGAGGTAATTCATCGTTGATGAAAACACAAAGGTCAGCGCTAATAAGTAATTAGCATTAGTAATCTTTTGTTTAAAGTTTTGCGTATTGCCGCGCTCATCAAGGGCATCGTAAATAGTGTCTAACTTAAATAAAAGTGAGTTTAATAAGAGCTTGGCTAGCAAGGGTTTACCAAAAAAGCCCGACATCAGCACGGTAAAACCAATGATTGCTGGTATAGCCGCTTCTTTAATTGCTAACCACTCAACATTAAGCTCAAACAGCGCAATACCACCGGTAAGCAAAGTACTTAAAAAGCCCAAAAGTGAAATAAAATTTAATGAGCCCGCTTTTATAAAATCATAAATACCGTAACTAATAGGGAATATAAGCGCCACAATTAAGCCAATCACGCTGCCTAAATATTCAGGCCCTGAAAATTTCATTAAAATGACTGAAGGTATGATGATATTAAATACGATTTCGATAAGCGGATTATTCTTTTTACGCTTATTTATAGCTTGATTATCACTGGTCATTTTTAATTCCAAAAAAATATTACTGCTGCCATTAGGGTCTGTTGACCTTTGCGGATTAAAATTTGTTCAAACTAGGGGCTGTTTAATCGCGGCGCGAGGTTTGTAACCTAGTGGGCTAAGTAAAAACCGAGCAACAAAGAGTAAATCGCCCCTAGGCAGAACCCTTCGGGCAGCGCCTGTTTGGCATTGATGCTGCGTTATCGCCTATTTATGGGGAATAACCACACCACATATGCGCTGCCTTGCCTAAATACCAAACAGACTGCTGCAAATTTAACCTTAAAAGGTCAACAGACCCTAACTTCCTCTCTAAAGAGTAAGTAATGCTTAAAATTATCTTTAAGCATAATACCTGCAATACACTCGCTATTCTAGCATTGCACTCACCCGCCCGATTTTTAGGTCGCTATTTTATCCAAAGCTATTTTTATTAATAAATAATTTATCGGACACTCTATATTCTTACGTTACGTGATCATTATTACAGAACACATTTTTTACAGCTTGGAAAACCTTCATGCTTGCTCTAGTATCTAGTTGTCTTAGCTCAATAATTTGCATTTAAATGAAATCATTTCCATCACTATATTTTGCCAATTTATTTTTAATTATTGGTACCGGCTTACTTACAACCTATTTAGCCCTGTATTTAGGTAAACAAGGCACGTCTACGTTTTGGATAGGCCTAATGACCTCGTGTTATTACCTTGGCTTATTACTGGGTTCAAAGCTTGGTTACCATTTAATTAAATCGGTGGGTCACATCAGAACATTTGCCGCTAGTACCGCTGCAGTGACAGCCTGTGTGGCCGCACACGGAGTAAGCGACAATCTATATATTTGGTTAGGCCTTAGGCTTTTTGTTGGCTTAGGGATGATGTGTAATTACATGGTGCTAGAAAGCTGGCTAAACGAACAATCAGCGCCTGAGTCTCGCGGGCGAGTCTTCTCTTTTTATATGATCACCTCTTACTTAGGGATGATTTTAGGCCAACTAGCGCTCGCACAATTTCCTGAGCTAGGGTATGCACCGCTATTTTTAGTCTGCATGGCGTTGGCTATCGGTATTATTCCAATTTCTATCACTCGTAGAATTCACCCAAAACCGTTAAAGCCGATAAAAATGAGCCTGTTTGATTACGCTAAAAAAGTGCCACAGTCGCTTACTGCGGTGCACTTTGCAGGCATTATCAATGGTAGTTTTTATGGCCTAGCGCCTATATTTGCTAAGCTATCTGGCTTTGGTGCCGCAGAAATTGCTATTTTTATGTCAGTGACTATTTTTGCTGGTTTGCTAGCCCAGTGGCCAATGGGGATGCTCTCTGATCGCATTCGTCGTAGCGTATTAATTCGAACTAATGCAGCAGCTATCGGTGTTGTAAGTTTGGCATTGTTTTTATTGCCTACTTCACAACTAACAGCTTACATACTCACTTTTATCTTTGGTTTATTTGCGTTTACTTTATATCCGCTTTGTTCGGCGCTAGCTAATTCGCGTGTTGAGGACGAAGAGCGCGTAGGCGTATCATCTGCATTATTAGTCGCTTTTGGCGCCGGTGCAGCAATAGGCTCAACACTTAACGCACAGCTGATGACCTACTTTGGTCACCAAGCATTGTATGCGTCAATTTCGCTATTAACCGTGGCTATGTACTTACTACTAACCTTTATTAACTCTAAACAAAAAGTTGAACAGCCAGAACCCAGTGATTATGTGGTCGGTACATCCGATGTTACAAACTCGCCACTGGCCGCTACGATGGATCCGCGCATTGAAGAAACCACCGCGCAAGATCAAATGCTGGTTGTAGATGAAGAAGAAGATGATGAATTTTTTGAGCATCCCCAAGGGGAGCTGTTTAAAGATCTTCACGAAGATGACGTGAAAAATTAAGTTTCCATTCAAAGCATTAATAATGCATAACAAAAAAGGGGAGCCTCCCCTCTTTTTTGTTATTTTTACTACTTAATACATTACTGGCTTATCTGTGGCTTAAGATCGTTTAAATCTAAATGGATAGTCATTTCAAAATTCTCAGGCTGTACAGCAACATCACTCAAACCTGTTCTTGCAAAATAATCTTCAAAGTCTTGCTGATATTTAGCCGAAAACTGCGAATACGCGGTAATAAACAAACTTAGCTTTTTAGCTATTATTGGGTAGGTAGCGGCAAGTTCCCGCAGTTTTTCAGGTTCAGCAAAGGCAAATTCAGCATAAATATTAAAGTCGTTCTCAACATTAGTTTTACCATATCTAGATAAAAATCCATTTTCATAATCAGGCCCTATATTTCTATCTTGCGTTAAAGCCTCATAGTTCGAGGATACAGGCTTCCACTCTTTTGGCAGCAAAGCTTGCCATGCAAAAATAACGAAAGGTGAACGCATATAAACCAACGAGCTTAATTCATGATGAACCCCTTTCAACGAATTTTCGAAATTAAAATTCGTGCCATTCCATCCTGAGAGATTAACTAGAATTATGGAGTTGCTTGAGTATGTCCCACCCGCTTCAGCTCCTTCCATAAGCATAGGACCAGAGAGATAAATAGCGTCAATTACTTCAGCAACAAACCCTTGAGGGTATGTCGTTAATGCGGCCTCAATACCATCAAGTGACTCAGAAGCATCTGCAAGCGTAGTCATTTCCATTTCAAGAATTGGAGCCTCTCCATCACTTACTGTAAATTGCTCTGGGAAAAATAAACGGGGTTCACCAGCTTGAATGTCTACTTGGTATGTTTTGGATAAACGGTTTGCTTGCTCTGTTTCACTTTCTAAATATGAACACGCACTAACTAATAACAAAAAAACGAACACTAATTTTTTCATTTATAAAATCCCTTCTAATGAGCATGCCTGAATGTCGCCGCTGGCACTATTGAAGTAGTAAATCGAACAACAGCAGGTAGAGTAGCAGGTATAACAACAGCCCTAGCAGACCCCCATAAAACAACACCTCTTGCAGTCATACCTGCAGCAGCAGCAAAACTAGCAGGATCGTCCGCAACTCCCGCACCAAAAGTAACGTAATCCTCTACTAATGTACCTATGACGATTAATGTCGCCCCAGCAAATAAACCTATAGCTAAAGGTTTATCCCATGCACTGCTATTGTCGGAGTTCTCTCTTGCACTTTTTCCATTAGACCCCGTAAAAGTTACCTCTAAAATAAATGATACTTTTTCAGCCAAATAATTAAACTGATTAATTTTTCCTTTTAACTGAGGGAGATGGACTTCATACTTCAACTTTAGAAGGGGAGAGTTTGAACTTACCTCAACGCCTACAGACGTAGTTGGCAAATTAGGATTTGTACTTTTAGAAATAATATTTGTACCAAGAGTTAATTTTTTTGTTTTTTCGTCGAAAGCTAACTTTGTGTCACTAATTAATGCCCCAAAAGCTTTATTGGCTTGAGATGTAACTGTAGCCTCTAACTTTCTATCATTTATTACATAATTAATAGGAAATTTATCAACACTAGACAACGTAATGTTACCTGTCATCTTAATTTCCACAATAGCATTAGGGATTATAATAGGAGGTTGTCTGATATCATCTAGTTTATAACTTAATGACATTGGTGCTGTAATTTTATTAGGTCGTTTATCTAAAGAGTTTTTGGGAGTGCTGAATACTCTTGCATTTTGTCTAGCCTCAACTTTAGAGTGCTCTAAAGAAGGTATCAATATTTTTTGACCTGGGTAGATAAGATCAGGATTTACTATCGGTTTGTTAGTAATGGCTACCACTTCTTTTCGATTATTGAATTTCCATAATCGTGGCCACTCCATTGGTGAGCCTAAATACTTAGAAGATATATCCCATAATGTATCACCTTTTTTTACAATATATTCCTTTACCATGTTCATTCCTTTTTATGTGTAAGTTCCTTTATTGGGACAAATATACTGGCGCTACTCAAACTTGTCAATTTCATCTACCTAGAGTAAATAAAATAGAAAATAACAGGCAAAACTTAAAATAACTACATTCTTTTTAGCCAACCCAAAATAAAAAAATCAAGAGACCTTTTATATAGGTAAAATACTCCCCCTGTATTTTTAATAAAATTTTAAAACGATTTCACCCCTTTTCTATTTGCCAGCCGTTATAGCTCTGAAACAACATAATAAGTTAATTTGGAGCGGCTTATGCACACACTTGAATTTCCTAAAAACCCCATGTTCAAAACATCAACAGCTGTTCTTGGCGGTGCTGTGATGACCTTTATTGCATTCGCCTTTATGCAGTACTTAATTAGTGGCGAACAAAGAGCACCTATAAAATTGGGTGATGATATTACTGTTGAGATTTTTCAAGCACCAGAAGATAAACAAACCACGCATATTAAAAGAATACCGCCACCACCCACACCTAAAGTGCCGCCTAAAGCACCACCACGTGTAACACCTAGTAATGAGCCAATAACAGCAATAAGCACAGCACCACCCATAGTAATTGACGGATTTGGTAACGATATGAAGCAAACACTGACCCGCCCTACGGGAGATGCTTCACCCATTGTGCGCATAAATCCAAAGTACCCAACTAGCGCAGCTCGTGATGGTATAGAAGGCTGGGTGCAACTTAGCTTTAATATTTCACCCACTGGTGAAGTGATTGATGCCACGGTAGTAAATGCCGAACCAAAACGCATATTTGATCGCGAAGCGCTTCGCGCAATTAAACGCTGGAAATATCGCCCAAAAGTAATTGAAGGTGTGGCACAATTACAAACAGGTCAAACCGTACAGCTTGATTTTAAATTAGACAGTTCGCAGTAAAGGAATAAGCGCCTATGCTATTGAGTATTAAGTCATGGTTATTTGAAGCGCCAAGCAAAGACTGCATGGCGCGGTATGCAAAAAGTGGCGACAACCGCCACTTAGAGCAGCTTATTGCCTTATACAGTAACGATTTATATCACTACCTAGTTACCCAGTCTAATACACATTTAGCATACGACGTAAGCCAACAAACATGGCTAAAGGTTATTGAAAAGCGCCACCTTTACCAAGCACAAACCACGCCCAAAGCCTGGTTATTTAAACTCGCACGCAACACCCTAATAGACGAATACCGCAAACAGCAACACTTTGTCGAGCTTGACGAAAACAACCAACTGCCTGCGCAAAATAACAATCAAAGTGAATTAACAAGCAGTGACTCACACATAGGCGACACACACATAAGTTATGAAGCGTTTAATGCTGCGCTCAAGCAACTTAGTTTTGTGCAACGCGAAGCCATCACCTTACAACAAGAAGGCTTTAGCCTTACCGACATAGAGCTTATAACGCAAAGCAACGCCCAAACCATAAAAACAAGGCTACGCTACGCCAAACAAAACCTAAAACAATTATTAGGAGATTATAATGAACAAGCCTGATGAGCAGTTTAATGAAAAGCTCACACAACATTATAACGAGCGTAAAGCACGCACCAGACTTTCGCACGCTCAGCAACAGGCGTTAAAACATAGCGTAATCCAAAAACAACCTAAAAAGCTTGGCTTTGCCCTGCAACTCACAAGCCTTACCTGCGCACTGGGCTTACTGGCTTTTATAGTTCTCGACAGTAACAACGTGATAAATACTGCCCCTAAAACCGTATTAAACACCATAGACATACACGACTACTCGTTTATAACAACGCATGAAATAGATCAAACAGGTAACTACGCTAGTACCATAACGCAACAAAAACGAGCGCTCGACACCCAACTAGCAAACGACTTACGCCGCCATCAACAACACCATATAGAATACGGCACGCTCGTAAAGGTCGACAACGACTGGTACATAGCCAGCTGTAATGACGAGGTACTGGTACAAATTAAGCAGTCACTGCTCAGTGATTTAAAAGGAAAGCATGCAGTAGAAAGTAATATAAATACGGGTGATATGCTCGCTATGGCGCATAACGGCAAAGGGCAGATTATTGCTCTTAAACATGCCGAGGATGGGGTGAGACAGTGTGGGGCTTAGGTTGTTTTTAGCATGGTGGTAATTTAAATAAGTAATTACCACCGAGAACACAGAGGCGCTTCGCGCTGCACAGAGATAGTTAACTATCGCCCATGTAATCTAATGGTGAAGAAAGCTCTATAAAATCACGGTAGTGCTCTTTAGTAATTTCTTCATAGCCATCTTTTATGTAAATGTAACTTAACCACAAGAGTGTAATATTGCCTACCCTAGGCTTTCTGACATCAGCATTTGCTAAGTTTTGTTCAGCGCTATGAAGTGCTGTTACGTTCTCACTACTTGAACTAAACATTAGAGTCACAGAATTTGTTGTATTATTAAATACTCTGCAAAAGATACTATCTATAAATTCAGTTAGTTTTATAGAGTAATTCCCAGTAGCAAAATTATTATTTCTACTTGTCATTTGACCTAAGTAAAATGAATTTGTGTAAGATAATGGTTCAATAAAATATTTTATCTCTGCTAGTTGTTGTACGCCTTGAATGCTCTGTTTTAAAAAATTATTTAAGCTTATATTTCGTACTTCGCCTTTATGGTTTTTTCCATCTCGTTTAAACCTTCCAGTAATTATCTCTTCATAAAGTGAGTGGTCTTTTTCATAGATACAAAACAAAACAGCGAGCACAAGTACATCAACTTTTTTACCACTTGGTAAATTTGCAATAATAGCTGTCATTCGTTCAGTAATTTGAATAGCTGTTCTTGCTGATACCTGAAAGGCGTCTAATACAATAGAAATATTGGCTAAAGCAGTTTCGTGGGTTTGTGCGCGGGGGAGTAACTCAATATTTTTACTTTCTAAATACGCCGTTTCAAATTTAGTTGTATCACTGTGTACAAATAAAAAGTCTTTTAATACAGGTCGTTTTAAGCTGTAACGGCTATTAAAAAAGCGACCTAAATAAACGTTTGCATCAAAGCCTTCACCATAAATTGATTTGATTGTATGTTGAAGTTGCTCAGTATCTGTTGCAACAACAAACACAATGCCTTTAACATCAAAAATATGTTTAATCGTCTCTAACATTTCTACCGCATAACTTGGGCGACAGCGATCTAATTCATCAATAAAAATAAATATGGGTAGCGACTTACCTTCCTGCTTTTCAAACTTACTTACCCAGTCTGCTAACTTGGATTTGATTACTTCGATGCTTTTATTCTTTGCTTCATGATCTTTAATCAAATTTTGTGCAAGCGCTTTTACTGCTGGTGAAAAGTCGCTACCAGTTAACTTGTTAGAATTTTGCTTTTGATCATCTTCAATTTCTTCATCAGAGAATAGTAATGTGTGTAACTCATCTAAATCTATGCCTGATATTTTTTTAGTTAGGCCTTGTGCAATAGCAGGTGCAACAGCCTTAAACATCGAAACTGCACTTTTAGGAATAGTTATATTAAACTTAGCCTGACGTTGAAGCTGTTTGATGATACCTGCAATTACAGTTAAAAATGGGTCGTCTGAATAGTCTTGCTGCCATGCATCAATATATACAACAGGAAAATCTACTATTAATTCTCGTGACCAACGCTTAAGAAAATAGGTTTTACCTGCCCCCCATTCAGCATTGAGATTTAATACATAGTTTTTCTTTTGCTCATCATCAGGCCTACTTTTGTCAAAACCTTCTTGAACCAATAGCCTTGATAAGAATGTGGCATAACGAGCACGATCTAATTTATCAGCAGGAAAATACTCCCCCAGTGAACGGTTGGTTGGCTTGTTCCAGTTGAAGCCTTTAATATCGTGCATTTAATTTCCCTTTAAACCATTCTTTTTCATATAGTGCCATACTACATTCAATAAACGTAACCTATTAATAAAAAGCTATTATTATTTATCTCTGTGTAGCACGTAGCGCCTCGGTGTTCTCGGTGGTGATCAATCTTAAACAAAAAAGCCTGCAGATTTGCAGGCTTTAAACTCACTCACTTTGTTGGGTTTCGCTACGCCCTACCCAACCTACAAAACAATTAAGCTCGTTACTAAGTAAGCAACAAACGTTAGGCCGCCGCCCACTAACGCATACGGTAATTGGGTTTTAACGTGGGTGAGTAAATCACAACCCGAGGCGATGGCTGATACTGCGCTGGTGTCGGATATAGGGGAACAATGATCGCCAAATATCCCGCCACCTAAAATAGCGCCTACCACCAGCGATGGCGGTAAACCAAGCGCTTGAATAAGCGGTACGCCAATAGGGATGAGGATGGCAAACGTGCCCCACGATGTACCCGTAGTAAACGACATAACCGCACCGGTTAAAAACAGTACTGGCACTATTAAATATATTGGTAAGTAATCGCCAACCAAAGATGCCACAAACACGCCTGTGCCTAGCTCTTTTAAGCTTGCGCCCAAGGTCAGCGAGAGCAATACAATACTTACCAGTGGGAGTAATTCGCCCATGCCTTTAAAGCCGGTATCAACAAGTTGGTGGTGGGTAAACTGGCGCGATCCAATCATTAAACAATAGGCTACAACAATAGCTAAAACGGTGGCGTACAATACTGATTTTGAACCGCTGCCCTCGGCAAGTACGCCGTTACCGGTATAAAACATAAAACCGACCATGCTCACAATCAGCGTAAGTAATGGCACCAACATAAAGCGTGCTTTAGAGCCTTTTACTTCTTCTTTTAGCTCGGTTGTTTGTAGCTCTAGTTTTTGCTCGGCTACTTTCATTGGGCCATGTACTTTATCGAACGCAATGGTATAAAAAACAATAACCAGAGTGATTATGGCGTAAAAGTTATAGCCTACACTGCCCCACAGCACCGATACGGCCGACTCGCCTAATTCGTAATTACCTAACAAGCCCAGTACAAATGCACCCCAGCCGTTTAGTAATATTAAAATACATACAGGGGCGCTGGTGCTATCGATTATATAAGCTAAACGCGCGCGGCTCATTTTAAATTTATCGAACAGGCCGCGAGATAAAATACCCGAGGTAAGCACACTTAAGTTTGACTCTATAAATACCGCAACGCCGGTAAACATAGTTAAAAAGCCCACTTGGCGCTTACTTTTAGCAACGCCTTTGTTCATCAGCAAATTAACAGTAGCAGCAACACCGCCAGATTCGCGAATATAGGCAAGTAAGGCGCCTATTAAAATACTAAAGATGAGTATACGGGTATTACCAGGAGAACTGGCCACAGCAACTATGCGCTCAATGCTATTTAAAAACGTAGTAAATACGCTATTTCCTTCACCTTGTAATGCGAGTAAAAATTCCGATGAAATTACCGCAACAAGCAGCGCCATAATGACTTCTTTGCGCCAAAACACAATAATAATGGCAATCAGCGGTGGCAAAATAGAATACCAATGCATAAACAAACCTTTTTAATTTTTATAATAAACGCGGCTTTAACAGCCTTGGTTAGTTAATAGTAAGCAGTTAACTTAATAGATTTACACCATTAAGTCACTCACTGAGTTTACTGATTTAACAGCGCCTCATAAATTAATGAAACAATAGAACCATATTGAGCTGTTTCAAAGTTTTTACCTACAAACTGATAACGTTTTTCACTACCTTTAATTGGTGAATGGCGTGCATTGGTAAGTAAAACAATAGCTAAATCGTAAGCGGGATCAATCACAGTTACTGTGCCAGTCCAACCTGTGTGTCCATAAGCTTGTGGGCTGGCATATGGGCCAAAGTGCCAGCGCCGCGCTTGATTATTTCCTGCAAGACGAAAACCTAAGCCGTAGGTTTCATCGGTACTTTGTGGGGTTAAAAACTGCGCCAAACTACTGGCATTAAAAATTTGCTTATCGCCGTAACCGCCCTTGTTGAGCAACACTTGGCATAAAACGGCTAAATCGGGGGCATTACTAAATAGTCCTGCATGGCCTGCTACACCATCAAGTGAATAAAAAGCACGCTCATCATGTACCTGCCCTTGCAGTACATTGGTGCGAATATTATCAAAATGAATACGGCCATCGCGGGTATTTCCACTTAGCTCCGTGGCGGCAAACTGCTGACGATTAAAGCCTTTTTTAAGCGGGTTAAATAAAGTGTTGTTAAGCTTTAAAGGCGCGTAAATATGCTGCTCTAGGTATTCGTCGAGCGGTTGGCCGCTAATACGCTCAATTAAAACTCCTAAAATCATGTAATCAATATCAGAGTAAACATGCTGAGCGCTTGGCTCACTGGCTAGTGGTACGCTGGTAAGTAGTAATTGTTTAGTGGTGTCGCTGGCTTGTGAAAAAAAAGCTTCGCCATAGCGGGTGTCTTTTCGATGAAAGTCGAACACAGGCGGATAACCGGCTTTATGAGTGAGTAAGTCTTTAACTTGGCGCAGCTCTCGTCCATCGCCTTGGTATTCTGTTAGGTAATCACTCACTCTGTTATTTATGTTTAATTGCCCTTCGCTTACTAGTTTCATTAACGCAAAGTTAGTAGCAAATATTTTTGTGTTTGAGGCTAAATCAAAGAGTGTATTTGTTTGCATGGGCTCTGGGCGTAACAACATTAAGTCATTTTGCTGATATTGCTTGGCATCACCATAAGCGGTTAATTTTAATATCTTACCCGCTTTAATTATCGCTAATACCGCACCAGGAAAGCCCGCACTTACATCTTTTTCTATTAGCTTATCTACCGCACTAAAATCAATGGTTTTAGCCACTGAGCTATTTAGAGTAGCAAAGGCAAATCGCAGAGTTAAACTACCGTTAGCTGGTTGAATGTTATCAACCTTAAAAGTATTAACTCCGTTGTGAGTGTACTGCCCTAAATTAAAGGCATACTCAGTATTTTTTTGCAGGGTATCAAGCGCTAACTTTTTATTATTAATATAAATATCGGCACTTAAGGCACTTTCATTTTGTAGTAATAATTGCCCTCGCCCTTTATATGCTTTAAAGGTCCCACGATTATTTACATATTCTCGGCTACTGGGGTTGGACTCAGGAAAGGTAGCAATAACTTGCGCATTAGCGAGGCTCTGTATTTGATTAGGAATAAACGGGCGCTGAGATTTAATTGCACTGCTTGCGCCACTGCAACCGGTAATAATAAAGCAAAGCGTAATTGTCAGTGCGTTAAAAAAAGTACGCTTTGCTAACACGGAAAAATTTAAATACACACTCATTCCTTTATTGGTAGAGCAAATAAGGCGCTCTTTGCTGTTTAAATTGCTCAAGCCCCGCTTGCCAACTTTGCTTAATTTCCTCAGCTGTTCGCCCCGCTTCTATGGCAAGTCTGAGCTGATCAGTTCCTGCGAGTTTATCCATAAAATCGGCACGTTCAAAAAACACCTGCTTAGCCTGAGTCAGTTGCTGGTAAACATTAATTAAATAATTTAAGTTTAAGCCTGTGATATTACTATGGCGTAAATCAATCCCTTTCACCATTTGGTCTTTAAATTTAGGATTAAGCGCTGCGCCTTTTATTGAACGCGGAGTAAAGCTAAAGTCCCCAAGTGCTACTGGTGAATAACCAATAACCTGAAATGCAAAGTCAGTTCCTCTACCTATGCTAACAGGGGTTGCTTCAAAAAAGCACAACGACGGATACAGCGCTATTGATTGATCGTTGGGTAAATTAGGGCTTGGTTTTACCGGCAAACTGTATGGCGTTGTGCGGGTGTAGCCTGCAACAGGGATCACGCTCAGTTGTAAATTAGCAGCTTGATTGATCCAGCCCTCGCCTTTGATCATTTTAGCAAGCTCGCCTACCGTCATGCCGTGCAGCACGGGTATTGGGTGCATGCCTACAAACGACTTAAAGTCGCGCTCAAGTATTGGCCCATCAACGTAAGCAATATTGGGGTTTGGCCTATCAAACACAATAAACTCAATATCTTGCTCGGCTGCGGCTTCCATCATGTAATGCATAGAGCTTATGTAGGTATAAAAGCGCACGCCTACATCTTGAATATCAAAAATAATAACATCTACATTGCTAAGAGCTTCGATACTTGGTTTTTTGTTTTTGCCATAAATAGATATAAGCGGGATACCAGTTTTGCTATCAACGGCGTTTTTAACATGCGCTCCCGCGTCATGATCGCCTCGAAAGCCATGCTCAGGTGCAAAAATTTTAGTAATATTGATGTTTTTAGCCAGCAAGCTATCAACTAAATGCGTTTGCCCCACTACAGAAGTTTGATTAACCACCAGCCCTACACGCTTATTTTTTAATTGCGGTAAGTACAAAGCAAACTGTTCTGCACCTACGGCGATTGTATGTTTAGCCTCATTTGCGTGTGCGGTAACAGTAAAAAGTGCGCTTAAAATAAATAAGAATATAAAAAATACGGTTTTAAACATACAGCAAGATCCTTTTAAACAAGACGTTCAAAATAACACAGCCGAGTTTAAAGAGCAGCTTAGGTTTTAGGTTTTAGGTTTTAGGTTTTAGGTTTTAGGTTTTAGGTTTTAGGTTTTAGGTTTTAGGTTTTAGGTTTTAGGTTTTAGGTTTTAGGTTTTAGGTTTTAGGTTTTAGGTTTTAGGAATGAGAAGCTGCGCTGCTAATATAAGCAAGTTCTTTGTATATTTAAGTTTTTAAAGCCGTTATTCACAAAGAGGTTAAGAGGCGCTGCGCTTCTAGAGAAGTGATTAAAACATTATAAATAAAAAGCGACGCTTTTAACGTAAGCAAGCTCCACGTCTGCTTGAAATTTTAACTGCTGTGTTTAGTTGGGTTTAACTGATAGCTTAAGACTTTCTCAAATTTCAGGCACAAAAAAACCGACTTAGTGTCTGCCTATGTATGAAAGTGCTGGGCGCAGGGCGTATCTTGTAAGAGTGAACCTCCGACCGCCTAGTTCATAGCCTACTACATTTTTAAATTTCACTTTATTTCAGACATAAAAAAACCGACTTTCGTCGGTCTCTTTTCTATTAACTTTTGTAGTAATAGAAAGTAGTGGGCGCAGGACGTATCTTGTAAGAGTGAACCTCCGACAGCTTGGTTCGCAGTAGGTTACTTTATCCACATCCACGCTTTGGTTTATTTCAGGCACAAAAAAACCGACTTAATGTCGGCTTATTTATGAAAGTGCTGGGCGCAGGACGTATTTTGTAAGAGTGAACCTCTGACCGTCTGGTTCGTAGCTAGCTACTTTCCCATATTCACTTTATTTTAGGCACAAAAAAACCGACTCAATGTCGGCTTATGTATGAAAGTGGTGGGCGCAGGAGGATTCGAACCTCCGACCGCCTGGTTCGTAGCCAGGTACTCTATCCAGCTGAGCTATGCGCCCACTTTCATTTTTTTACTTGTTTATACTCTAAGCAGAGTGTGTAAAAGTGGTGGGCGCAGGAGGATTCGAACCTCCGACCGCCTGGTTCGTAGCCAGGTACTCTATCCAGCTGAGCTATGCGCCCACTTTTACTATTTGCTTTTTTATACTCTAAGCAGAGTGTGTAAAGAGTGGTGGGCGCAGGAGGATTCGAACCTCCGACCGCCTGGTTCGTAGCCAGGTACTCTATCCAGCTGAGCTATGCGCCCATCTTTACGTTTACAAGATTTCGCCATTTAAAAAAATGGTGGAGAGGGAGGGATTCGAACCCTCGATAGAGCTACAAACTCTATACTCCCTTAGCAGGGGAGCTCCTTCGGCCACTCGGACACCTCTCCGTCTTGTGGGGCGTATAATAAAGATTTCAGAAAATATGTCAAACACTTTTCTGACAAAAGTGACTATATGGCTATAGATTGCACACATGTCTGGTTTTAAAGTGTAATTAGTTTGAAAATTAATCAGGTTAGGTATTTGGAGTGCTTGAGTTAACACCCATCACTGGCACTAGTTCATCCGTAAGCTCTGCTAGGTATTGCTCTTGGTAGCCCAATTTTTGAAACTCAGCAATACATGCGCGATAGTAAGCTTGTCGCTGTTGCTCTGTGGTGCTCTCATCGGGTAAAGACTCTACTCGTTTAGCTTTCATATTATTTATCTAAGTCCTTTAGAAATTTTTATTTTTACGACTAATAATGACCGTGTACAAATTTCGGCCATATTTTAGCTAAAAAATTCACATAAATACAACATAATGTTTAAAAAACAATCATACCAAAAAGTTATAGCACTGCTTTAATGTTGCTAAGCAGTGAGGCAACTTTATGATAATGAAACTGAATTAAAGGTTAATATCCCTTTGTACTTACATTTTATTATCAGTGTAGTACTTATTAATTAAAAGCCCTAATATAAAGTTTAGGCAATGTCTCACAAACAATAAGGCAAAAAAAACGCCGCTAATTAGCGGCGTTAATAATTTTATAGTTTATTCCTTCAAGCTTAGTCAGCTTGTGGGCGCATGTGCGGGAATAAAATAACATCTTTGATAGTTGATGAGTCAGTAAATAGCATCACTAAACGGTCAATACCAATGCCCTCACCTGCCGTTGGTGGTAAACCATACTCAAGTGCGCGAATGTAGTCTTCGTCATAATGCATTGCTTCATCATCACCAGCGTCTTTCTCTTCAACCTGACGAGTAAAACGCTCAGCTTGATCTTGTGCATCGTTAAGCTCTGAGAAACCATTTGCAAGCTCACGGCCACCAACAAAGAATTCAAAACGGTCAGTTACAAATGGATTTTCGTCGTTACGACGTGCAAGTGGAGATACTTCCCACGGGTAGCCTGTGATAAATGTAGGTTGGATAAGCATATGCTCAGCCGTTTCTTCAAATATTTCACATAAGAACTTACCTGGGCCCCATACGCAGTTTTCAGGAATTTTAACGTGTACTTGTTTAGCGTACGCTTTTAATTCTTCAAAGTGGTTTTCTGGGTCGTTAAATACCGCAGCATCAAACTCTGGGTTATATTTTAAGATAGCATCTGCCATGCTTAAACGCGTGAACGGTTGACCAAAGTCATACTCTACTGAATCAACAACGTCGCCGTTTTCATCTTTAGTGGTGTTAACCACAATTGGGCTGCCCAGTACATTAGTTGCAACTGTACGTAACATGTCTTCGGTGATGTTCATTAAATCAATGTAGTCAGCGTACGCTTGGTAGAACTCAATCATAGTGAATTCTGGGTTGTGGCGTGTCGATAACCCTTCGTTACGGAAGTTACGGTTAATTTCGAATACGCGGTCAAAACCACCTACCACTAAACGCTTTAAGTAAAGCTCTGGTGCAATACGCAAGTACATATCGATATCAAGCGCATTATGATGCGTTACAAACGGACGTGCCGTCGCGCCACCAGGAATAACCTGTAGCATTGGCGTTTCTACTTCCATAAAATCGCGGTCAGCTAAAAAGCGACGAATGCCTTCAACTACTTGTGAGCGAATGCGGAATGTTTCACGCGTTGCTTCGTTAGTAATTAAATCAACATAACGTTGACGGTATTTAGTTTCTTGATCTGATAAGCCATGGAATTTTTCTGGTAGTGGACGAAGTGACTTAGTCAGCAGTTCGTATTCTGTCATTTCTACGTATAAATCGCCTTTACCTGATTTGTTTAGCGCGCCTTTAACACCAATAATATCGCCAATATCAAGCTGACCATATTTTGCTTTTAAATCTTTTTGAACGTCTTTTGAGGCATATGCTTGTACACGGCCTTTCATGTCTTGAATAGACATAAATGGACCTCGTTTAGCAAGAATACGACCTGCAATCGATACTACGTGCTGTAATTCGATTAGCTCTTCTTTACTCTTATCACCAAACTCAGCCTGCAAATCTGCCGTGTAATGCTCACGACGGAATTGGTTTGGATGACCGTTGGCTGGGCAATTTTCGCGAATAGCGTCTAATTTGCCGCGACGCTCAGCGATTAACTTATTTTCGTCTTGGATTTGATCAGTCATTTTTTAGCTCTTTTTTAGCTTGGTGGTTATAAACCAGATTTTAAGCTGGCTTCAATAAATTTATCTAGGTCGCCATCGAGTACCGCTTGAGTGTTACGGTTTTCAACGCCAGTACGTAAATCTTTAATACGCGAGTCATCAAGTACGTATGAACGAATTTGACTTCCCCAGCCAATATCAGACTTGTTGTCTTCTTGGCTTTGCTTTTCAGCATTTTGCTGCTGTAGCTCAAGCTCAAATAATTTCGCTTTTAACTGCTTCATTGCTTGGGCTTTATTTTTATGTTGTGAACGCTCGTTTTGACATTGCACCACGGTATTAGTTGGTACGTGAGTAATACGTACCGCCGATTCGGTGGTATTTACGTGCTGACCACCCGCGCCTGATGCACGATAAACGTCTATACGTAAGTCAGACGGATTAATATCAATCTCAATGTTGTCATCAACTTCTGGGTAAACAAACGCAGATGCAAACGAGGTATGACGACGGCCACTTGAATCAAATGGGCTTTTACGAACTAGGCGGTGTACGCCTGTTTCAGTGCGTAACCAACCATAAGCGTATTCGCCAGAAAAACGTACCGTTGCACCTTTAATACCAGCAACATCACCATCGGTCGCTTCAACTAGCTCTACTTTAAAGCCTTTAGCTTCACCCCAGCGTAAGTACATACGCAGTAAAATATTACACCAGTCTTGTGCTTCTGTACCGCCAGAGCCTGATTGTAAATCAAGGTAGGCATCGTTTGAATCGTGAGAGCCTGAAAACATACGACGAAACTCAAGCCCTTCAAGCTGCTGGTTTAAATCAGCTAGTTCGCTTTGTGCTTCATCAAAGGTGTCTTGATCTTCGGCTTCAACAGCAAGCTCGACTAAACCTTCAACATCGTCAGTACCAGCAACAAGGTTATCGATTGTTTCAACCACGGCTTCTAGTGCTGACTTTTCACGACCAAGGGCTTGTGCGCGCTCAGGCTCATTCCATACGGCTGAATCTTCAAGTTCGGCGTTAACTTCTTCTAAACGTTCTTGTTTAAGAGCGTAGTCAAAGGTACCCCCGAAGCAGTTCAGTACGTTCGCGAATTTCCTTGATTTGATTAATCACAGGATTCACTTCAAACATGTACATTACTCCAAAATGGCTAGGTTATTGCGCACTTAAAAAAGAGACCGAGCGCAATTAAAAATCATTAAATAATAAAAACGCCCGATTTTAACAAAAAACCGCGCGTTTTATTAGCCTTTTATGCATGGTTTGAAGATATTTTTTAGCCCACTTTTTCAAGCTCTCTAACTATAAGTTGTAAACTAAATTTACCTCTAAATTCATTTATATCGAGCTGATACGCTACTTTAACAAACTGCGCCTCGGTATCTGGCCACGCTTTTACATCAATCCCAAAGGCTATGGCATCCACTAAGCGTGCAGACTGATGCTTTAATACTAGCTTTAAGTGTTTTTCACCCACAATACGCTGCTGGATTACTTCAAAGGTGTGTTCAAATATCGGCTCAGGAAACTGCTGCCCCCACGGGCCCGATTGTTTTAAAAGCTGGGCAAAGTCCATGCTAAAGCAGTCGTTAGGTAGCTCACCATCGGTAAACACAATGCAACGTTTACTTTCTTCACTGAGTTGCTCACTAACCGCACTATCAAACGCACGTTTAAACTCAGGAAATTGCTGCTCGTTAATACTTAAACCTGCCGCCATTGCATGGCCGCCAAATTTATTAATTAAACCGGGCTGCGCGGTGTTTAACCCCTCAAGCAGGTCGCGCATATGCAAACCTTCAATAGAGCGACATGAGCCTTTTATTTCACCGTTTTCGCCACCCGCAAATATCACGGTTGGGCGATGATATTTTTCTTTTAAGCGCCCCGCTAAAATGCCAATAACGCCTTGATGCCAATCGTCTTGATACAAACAAATGGCATCGGGCACGCTATCTTCTTTAAATGCTAGCCTATCGAGCACGGCTTGCGCTTCTACTTGCATACCTTGCTCTATTTCACGTCTGGCAAAGTTTAAGCTATCAAGCTCGCCGGCTATGCGCCTTGCTTGATTTATATCGTTGCTAAGTAAGCAAGCTATACCCAAACTCATGTCATCTAAGCGCCCTGCTGCATTTAAACGTGGCGCCAATGAAAAGCCAAAATCGCTGGCACTCAAACGAGCTGCATTGCGATTAGCCACTTCAATCAATGCGGTGATACCTGGGCGGGTTTTACCGCTGCGAATACGTGCCAAGCCTTGATGCACTAACGTACGGTTATTCGCATCCAGAGCCACCACATCGGCCACCGTACCAAGGGCTACAATATCGAGTAAGTCAGCAATATTTGGCATAGGATGTTGGTTAAAGTAGCCTTGTTCACGCAGCGCACTTCTCAGTGCGATAAGTAAATAAAACGCCACACCAACACCAGCTATCGACTTAGAAGGAAAATCACAGTCATGACGATTAGGATTAACAATAGCATCGGCATTCGGCAGTTGCTCGCCTTGTAAATGGTGATCTGTAACCAGCACTTTAATGCCTGCGGCTTTAACAATATCAATCCCTGCAATACACGAAATACCGTTATCTACGGTGATCACTAAATCGGGCTGCATAGTCACTATTTGCTCAGCCAATGCTGGGCTTAAACCATAACCTAGACTAAAGCGGTCTGGCACTAAGTAATCTAAATGAGTAAAGCCAAACATGGCCAGCCCTTGCATTAAGGTGGCGGTGCTGGTTGCGCCGTCGGCGTCAAAATCGCCAACAATAAGTATTTTGCTTTGTGCATGCAGCGCATCAATTAACAGTTGGCTGGCTTTGTCTATATCTTTAAACAACTTAAAGTCGAGTAAAGTAGCCGCACTATTATTTAATTCATCAGCATGGCAGACGTTACGCGTGGCATAAATTTGCTTAATAACAGGATGTAGATGACTAGGTAGATGAGAGTCGTCAACGGGTTCTCGCGCAATGATCATTTTTTTCATGCTGGTTTTTTAACTTATGATGTTCAT